>NZ_JBYSWF010000054.1:0-54248 GCF_058780865.1 Pseudomonas sp. GP01-A4 | reverse complement strand
TGCCGAGTGGTGGGGCAAGAGCGTTTTGCTTACTTTTGCGCTGTTCAAAAGTGAGCCGCTGTAAGAGCGGAACCAATCTCAGCCATCACCCAAAAAACGGATATACACGCAAATCACCTTCCCCGAGAAAGCACAAAGGGGACCCGAAGGTCCCCTTTAATTTGTCGTTGCGTGCTCTTTTTTTATTATTGAGGGGCGGTCTATTGTTGTTTTTGGCAACCGTGGCCCTTTACCGCTGTTTTTGGCGACCCCCATCCGGGGTCAAGAGCAAACGTATTTTTTTGAGCGCTGATCTGCTTCTTCGCACGCGATCCAACCAGTGGGTAGCTACCTTGAGGTAGTTTTTTGTTCTTCTCTATCCGGTTGCGGGTTTCGGCAAGCCGTACCCTGCGAAGCACATCTTCTCCAAAAAAATCTGTTAGCTGCGTCTCTGCCGTGTTGTTTTTGTTATGTCAGAGTCGTTACGTCTTATTTTTATTAGGTTTGGTGCTTTTTATTCTTGTTATGCAATAGAGATAGCAGAAGCCGTGCCAACTTTATAAAGTCCTTTAAAATCAATGCCTTGATTTTTTGGTGAGAAATTTCCTTCAGGAAATGCGACAAAATATGTTCCCGTGTTACCCGGTGTGTAGCCGCGAGGTAACACATCGTCACAAGCGCACTACTCAACCGGCGCTGCGAGCCTTCGCCACGCGCGAACCGGTGGGGCGGCCGAGTACCGTACAAATCTGCTGACCCGCCAGAATCAGCTTGTCCATGTCGATACCCGTCTCGATGCCCAAGCCATTGAGCAGGTACAACACATCTTCAGTGGCAACGTTACCGCTGGCCCCTTTGGCATAGGGGCACCCGCCGAGGCCCGCAATAGAGCTGTCGAACACCTGGATACCTTCCTCAAGGCTGGCGTAGATATTGGCGATGGCCTGGCCATAGGTGTCATGGAAGTGCCCGGCCAGCTTGTCCCGTGGCACCTGCGCGCCGACCACCTCGAACATCCGGCGTGTTGCGCCTGCAGTGCCGGTGCCAATCGTGTCGCCCAGGGACACCTCATAGCAGCCCATGGCGAACAGCTCGCGAGCGACTGCCGCGACCTGTTCCGGCGCGACCTGACCTTCATAAGGGCAACCCAACACACACGACACATAACCCCGCACACTCACACCGTGCTGCCTGGCCGCGTCCATGATCGGCACGAAGCGTTCCAGGCTTTCGCTGATGGAGCAGTTGATATTGCGCTGGGAAAACGCCTCGGAAGCCGCCGCAAATACGGCCACTTCTTTTACGCCCGCCGCCAGTGCATCTTCAAAACCCCGCAGGTTTGGCGCCAGCGCGCCATAGGTCACGCCCGGCTTGCGCTGGATCTGCGCAAACACCTCGGCCGACCCGGCCATCTGCGGTACCCATTTGGGCGACACAAAACTGCCGACTTCGATGTAACCCAGGCCGGCGGCACTCAGGGCGTCCACCAATTGCACCTTGTCGGCGACGCTGATGGGTTGCGCTTCATTCTGCAGGCCGTCGCGGGGGCCCACTTCCACCAGGCGCACATGAGAGGGGAGGGACATGGCAGCTACCTTTTATGAATGGCCAACCTGGCCCTGAATGGTCTGTTCCAGCGCCTGGGTGCAACGCTCTTCGGCGGTGTCCAGTTCGAGCTTCATCTGTTCGATGTCGAGCAACTGTTGTTCCAGCTGCTCGCGGCGCTCGGCGATTTTCGCCAGCATGCTGTGCAGCTGTTTCTGGTTGCCGCTGGTAGGGTCGTAGAGTTCGATCAGTTCCCGGCACTCGGCCAGGGAAAAACCGATGCGCTTGCCCCGCAGGATCAGCTTCAGGCTGACCTTGTCGCGGGGCGAATAAATGCGCTCCTGGCCCCGGCGTTCCGGGGACAGCAGGCCTTGTTCTTCATAGAAGCGAATGGCGCGGGTGGTGATGTCGAGCTCGCGGGCGAGGTCGGAGATGCTGTAGGTCGTGCTCATGAGGGCGCTCAAGGAGTGTCTTGAGCGTTAAGCTAATGGCTGGTTGACGTTAACGTCAAGCTCGCTCCTACAGTTTGTCCAGCTTCTTCTCATGGGCCGTCACCTGCTGGCACAACTCGATCATCTGCTCGCGCATCCAGCGGTTGGCCGGATCCTGGTCGGTGCTTTCATGCCAGTACAGATGGGTTTCCACCATCGGCACATCATTCACCGGCAGGTTGAACCAGTGCAGTTCATGGCGCCGTGCAAAGCGCTCCGGAACGGTCATTACCATGTCGGTCTGTTGCAGCACCTGCGAGGCCATCAGGTAGTGCTGGGAGCGCAGGGCGATCTTGCGTTGCAGGCCCATCTTGCCCAGCGCCAGGTCGACATGGCCCAGGCCGTTGCGCCGGCTGGAGATATGAATGTGGGTCAGCGACAGGTAGTCATCCAGCGTCAGTTTGTCCTTGCCCGCCATCGGATGGCCCTTGCGCATGGCGCACACGTAGCGGTCTTCCATGAGCTTGACGTGGCGCACTTGCGGGTCGGTGTTGAGCGGCGCATCCACGGCAAAGTCCAGGCGACCGGCCGCCAGTTCCTTGGTGGTTTCCCGGCGCTTGGACAGGAAGCTCTCGATTACCACCGTCGGTGCCAGGCGGCGCAGGCGCTGGAACAGCGGCGGCAGAATCACCGCTTCGGTGAGGTCGGTCATGCTGATGCGGTAGGTCTTGGCCGCCTGTTGCGGGTTGAAGATCCGGCTTTCCTGTACCGACACCCGCAGCAGCGACAGCGCATTACGCACCGGGCCAATGATGTTCTGGGCCATGGGTGTGGGCACCATGCCTTGGGCTGTGCGCACGAACAGCGGGTCGTTGAAGGTCTCCCGCAGGCGGGCCAGAGCGTTCGACACCGCAGGTTGGGTAATCCCGACAATCTGCCCGGCGCGGGTCAGGTTGGCTTCGGTGTAGATCGCGTCAAAGACGATGAAGAGGTTGAGGTCGACCTTGCTCAGATTCATTTCGCTGCGCTCTTATTGTTAGGTGTCCATACGCCGATCATATATCGGTGATGAATGTTAATACACGCCGAGAATAGGCTAGGTAAATTATCAGCGCTGTTCTAGCATCGATTCATGACCTCAACAACCTCCATTGAGAAGGTGCTGCCCATGGATTTCGCCTATTCGCCCAAGGTTCAGGAACTGCGTGAACGCGTCACCGCGTTCATGGACGCCTACGTTTATCCGGCCGAGCCTGTGTTCGAACGCCAGGTTGCCGAAGGTGACCGCTGGCAGCCCACCGCCATCATGGAAGAGTTGAAGCTCAAGGCTAAAGCCGAAGGCCTGTGGAATCTGTTCCTGCCGGAATCCGAATTGGGCGCCGGCCTCACCAACCTGGAATACGCACCCCTGGCCGAAATCATGGGCCGCTCCTTGCTGGGGCCGGAGCCGTTCAACTGCTCGGCACCGGATACCGGCAACATGGAAGTGCTGGTGCGCTACGCCAACGAAGAGCAAAAACAGCGCTGGCTCGAACCGCTGCTGCGCGGCGAAATCCGCTCGGCATTTGCCATGACCGAGCCGGACGTGGCTTCCTCCGACGCCACCAACATGGCCGCCCGTGCAGAACGCGACGGCGACGAGTGGGTGATCAACGGTAAAAAATGGTGGACCTCCGGCGCCTGTGACCCGCGCTGCAAGATCCTGATCTTCATGGGCCTGAGCAACCCGGATGCGCCGCGTCACCAGCAGCACTCGATGATCCTGGTACCAGTGGATGCGCCCGGTGTGAAGATCGTGCGCCCGCTGCCGGTGTTCGGCTACGACGACGCACCCCATGGCCACGCCGAAGTGTTGTTTGAAAACGTCCGCGTGCCGTACGAAAACGTCCTGCTGGGCGAAGGCCGGGGCTTTGAAATTGCCCAGGGGCGCCTTGGTCCGGGCCGTATTCACCACTGCATGCGTTCCATCGGCATGGCCGAGCGCGCGCTGGAACTGATGTGCAAGCGTTCCGTCAGCCGTACTGCCTTCGGCAAGCCGCTGGCCCGCCTGGGTGGCAATATCGACAAGATCGCCGACTCGCGGATGGAAATCGACATGGCGCGCCTGCTGACCCTGAAAGCTGCCTACATGATGGACACCGTGGGCAACAAGGTCGCGAAAAGCGAAATCGCCCAGATCAAGGTGGTGGCGCCGAACGTGGCGTTGAGGGTGATCGATCGCGCCATCCAGATCCACGGTGGCGCCGGCGTATCCAATGACTTCCCGCTGGCCTATATGTACGCCATGCAGCGCACCCTGCGCCTGGCCGATGGCCCGGACGAAGTGCACCGCGCAGCAATCGGCAAGTTCGAGATCGGCAAGTATGTGCCGCGGGAAATGATGCGCAGCGGGCAGTAAAACCGAGGTGTCTTCATCGCAGGCAAGCCAGCTCCCACAGGGGAATGCAGCCAACTGTGGGAGCCGGGCTTGCCGCGATGAGGCCAGTTGATCGTTTCCACGCTCTGCGTGGGAATGCTGCCCCGGACGCTCCGCGTCCTCAATACACCCAGACCTCCACCCGCCGGTTCTTGATCCGTCCCTCATCCGCCGTATTTGCCGCCACCGGCATCTCGGCACCGAACCCCTGAATGTCCCTCAGCACCACGCCGCTTTTAACCAGTTCCCGGCGCACCGCCATCGCCCGCAACTTCGACAATAGCGCCGCCCGTTGCGCATCACTCTTGGCATCCCCAAACCCCACCAGCGTCACCTGCTTATCCAGCTTGCCGTGGCTCTTTATATAAGCCACTACCCGCATCAGGTCCTGGCGCGCCTTGTTGTCGAGGCTGGCACTGCCTTCCTCAAACCGGAAATTCACCGTCAGGCGCTGCGCTTGTCGGGCAATCGCCTGGTAATCCCCGGGCATCGGCGCCCGTGGTTCCACCGCCATGGCCTGCACCTGCTGTGCGATAAAACCGTTGGCGGCGACGATCGCCTGGCCCTTGCTGCTTTGTGCAAAGTCCACCAGGGCCTTGGCCCAGGGGTTTTGTGCAACAGGTGGCAGGTAGAAGAACAACCGGCGTGACAGTGGGTAGTCCTCGGTGGCGATCAAGCTGTTCAGCGGCAACATCGGCTGCGAGTCGCCATCGACGATGGCCACCGCCTTGGCCTGGCGCACATAGGGCAATCCGATAAAACCGATGCCCTGGGGGTCATGGCTGACAGCATCCGACAACTGCTCGCTGGATTCGAAGCGCTTGGCGCTGCCATCCAACGACTTGCCGCGCCGGCTGAGCACCAGTTCCTTGAAGGTGTCATAGGTGCCGGATTGATCATCCCGCGCGTACAGGTGAATCTGGCCACCGATGCCGCCCAGTTGTTCCCAGGTCGAGACTTCGCCGCTGAAGATCTGCGCCAGTTGCGCGGTATTCAACGTCCCCAGCGGGTTGCGTGGGTTGAGGATGATCGCCAGCCCGTCAATGGCGATGACCTGTTCGGCGTCGGGGCTTTTCAGGTCGCCGAGGGCTTCGAGGTCCACCAGTTCGCTGTCCTTGATCGGCCGGGAAGACGCCGCGAGGTCGGCGTTGGCGTTTTTCAGGGCTGCGAACCCGGTGCTGGAACCATGGGCCGCCACTTCCACCGTCACCTTCTGGCCCTGGCGAGTCTTGCCGACGATGTGCTGTTCGTTGGCCTGGTCAGATGGCTCGCTGTGCACCGCTTGCAACCCCTGTTGCTCCATCAGCCCCTTGACCAGCGCCGGGCCAAGTGCCGCGCCGATGGTATTGGAACCCTGGATGCGCAAGGCCGGGCCATGTTCGGGGAAGGGCAGAGGGGTGGAAAAAGCGGCGAGGGGAAATGCGCTGAGCAGGGCCAGCAGGGATAGAACGCGCAGCATCATGCCGGCACCTTCTCAAGCCAAAGGGAGTGCCGCGAGATTAAGTCAGAGAGGTTTCAGCAATATGACCGGCATCACGCCGTCAAAAAGTGTGGGAGCGGGCTTGCTCGCGAATACGGTGTGTCAGTCGACGTATCCGGTGACTGACACACCGTATTCGCGAGCAAGCCCGCTCCCACATTTAACGGCGCTGCTGTTAAGAAATCAGCTCAATTCCAGCCATATCGGTGCATGATCGGAGGGTTTTTCCATGCCGCGCAGGTCGTAGTCCACACCGGCATCCTTCACCCGGGGCAACAAGCCTTGGGAAGCCAGGATCACGTCGATTCGCAGCCCGCGCTTTGGCTCGTCTTCAAAACCACGGCTGCGGTAATCGAACCAGCTGAAGCGGTCTGCCACATCCGGGTTGAGGTGGCGGAAGCTGTCCACCAGGCCCCAGTTCTTCAGGCGGGCCATCCACTCGCGTTCTTCCGGCAGGAAGCTGCACTTGCCGGTCTTCAGCCAGCGCTTGGCGTTGTCGGCACCGATGCCGATGTCGCAGTCTTCCGGGGAAATATTCACATCCCCCATCACCACCACGGCCTGGTCATTGCTGAACTGCGACTCCAGGAGGGTTTGCAGGTCCTCGTAGAAGCGCTGTTTGGCCGGGAACTTGGTGGGGTGGTCGCGGCTTTCGCCCTGTGGGAAATAGCCGTTCATGATGGTAATCGGGTTGCCGTTGGCGTCGGCGAAGGTGCCCCAGATAAACCGGCGCTGGGCGTCTTCTTCGTCACTGGCAAAGCCTTTGTGCAGCGCCAGCGGTTCCTGGCGTGAGAGCAGGGCAACACCATAGTGGCCTTTCTGCCCGTGGTAATACACGTGATAGCCGAGGGCCTTGATCTCATCCAGCGGGAACTGGTCGTCGTGGACCTTGGTTTCCTGCAGGCCGATCACGTCCGGCTGGTGTTTCTCGATCAGTGCCGCCAGCTGATGAGGGCGGGCGCGCAGCCCGTTGATATTGAAAGACACGATTTTCATGGTCGGCGGTCCAGTCTGGCAAAAGGGCGATGCTAGCCGACAATGTAGGACGGGAGCCAGCCTTGTAGCAGCTGCCGAGGCACAAGGCTGCGTTGGGCTACGAAACGGCGTCCGGTGGCTACACTGAACGAAACAGTGCCGCAGACGTTCGTAATAACAAGAGCGCGACCTTTTGAGTCAGCGCCCAGGGGAGATTCACTGTTATGCCTGACACCTCGACTGCCATCGCCCAGATCCACATGCTCGACAGCGGCTACTCCCGCGAAGCCCGTTCGCTGTTGTACCAGGCCTATCGCCATGAGCCGACGTTCGCCTACATCTTCGAAGCCGAACGTCCCGGCTACGAACAGCGGGTGCGCGCCACGGTGCGTGAGCTGGTCAAGCAGCACTTCTTCCAGAAACTCCCGGCGATTGGCCTGTTGGTCAACGACCGGCTGATCGGCATCGCCCTGATCGCGCCACCGACCCGCCGCCTGGGCATCACCGAAAGCTGGGCCTGGCAGTTGCGCATGTGGCTGAGTACCGGTGTGCGCGGTACCCGGCGTTACCTGGAATACCATCAGGCAGTGCTGGCGTGCCTGCCCTCGGATTCGGTGCATGTGCTGCCGTTGCTGGGGATTCACCCGCAATTCCAGGGCAAGCACTACGGTGAGCAACTGCTGGAAGCGGTGCACAACTGGTGCGCCGAAGACCCGCATTCCTCGGGCGTGGTGCTGGACACGGGGAATTCTCGCTATCTGGAATTCTATAAGCGCCAGGGCTATGAAGAGATCGGCGAGGTCGCTGTAGGACCGGTACTGGAACACGTGTTCTTTCACGCAAATCCGCAGGTGTTACAGGCTGCAACGGTTTAAGACAGAATTATTCAGACAAATCCGGGTTCTAACTCGCTCCCAAGCTCGTGTAGCATCCCGGCCTATGAAGTTTCCAGGAAGATTTACCAGCGGCTTGATTCTGCTGTTCACGAGCTGCAGCGCCTTGGCGCAAAGCGAATTGGATGTGCGCATCAAGCCTTCAAACGACGCGTTGAAAGCCAACATCGAAGGCTATATCGGCGGGGTCGGCGATCGTGACGAAGAAGCCCTGCTGCGGTTCAGCCGTGGCGCCGAGGAGCAGGCCCGCAAGGCCGCCCAGGCGCTGGGCTACTACCAACCGCAGATTGCCAGCGATGTGAAGGGCGGCAAGAACCCGCGCCTGATCCTCACCATCGACCCCGGCGAACCGGTGCATTTGCGCAATGTGACCATTCGGGTCGACGGCCAGGCCGCCGACCTCAAGGCCTTTCGCGTGCCCGCCAGCGACCAACTCAAATCCGGCGCCGTGCTCAACCACGGCAACTACGAAGACGCCAAGCGCGTCATCCAGAACCAGGCGTCACGCTACGGCTTTTTCAGCGGGCGCTTTACCAGTCAGAAACTCTCGGTCGACCCCAAGGCGGGTGTGGCCGATATCGAACTGATTTATGACAGTGGCCCACGCTACACCTTGGGCAAGGTCAGCTTTGCCGGCGATACGCCGTTTGATGAAGACCTGCTGCAACGCATGGTGCCGTTCAAGAGCGGCGCGCCTTACGACTCCGAACTGATCGCCGAACTCAACCAGAACCTGCAATCCAGCGGCTTTTTCGAAGGCGTGCGCGTGGACGCCGCTCCGGCGGCCTCGACCAATGACGTGATCCCGGTGGCCGTGCAACTTGAAACCCGCAAGCCGCGCACCATGGGCCTGGGCCTCGGTTACTCGACCGACGTCGGCCCGCGGGGCAAGGCCAACTGGACGCGCCACTGGGTCAACCCCCAGGGCCACAGTTATGGCTGGGAAGCCGAGCTTTCCGCGCCTCGGCAGAACGTCGGGTTGTGGTACGACATTCCCATGGACCCGCCACTGACCGACAAACTTCGCTTTGCCGGCGGTTACCAGAATGAAGAAATCGCCAACACCGACACCCTGAGTAAACTGCTCACCCTCGGCCCCGAGTGGCACAGCAAGTTGCCCAGCGGCTGGACGCGGGTGATCTCGCTCAAATGGCAGCGCGAAGAATATCGCCTGGGCAACGACTCGGGCCTGAGTACGCTGCTGATGCCGGGCATCAGTTATTCCTACCTGCGCAGCGACAACCGCATCGACCCGCACAATGGCTATCGCCTGCTGTTCGACGCCAAGGTCGCCAAGGAAGGCCTGGGTTCCGACACCAACCTGCTTTACGGCACGGCGACCATCAAGGGCTTGACCACCCTGTGGGACAACCACCGCTTCCTGGCGAGGGCGCAGTTTGGTGGCAGTGCCACCAACGGCTACAAATCCGTGCCACCGTCGTTGCGCTTTTTTGCCGGTGGCGACCAGAGCGTGCGGGGTTACGAGTACCAGACCCTGTCCCCGGAAAATGATCGCGGCGACCGCATCGGTGGTCGCTACATGGTGGCCCTGAGCGCCGAGTATCAATATTCCATCGCCGAAAAATGGCGGATCGCGACCTTTATCGACCAAGGCAACTCGTTCAACACCCTGGAAATGCCGAGCCTGAAAACCGGCGTGGGTGTGGGTGTGCGCTGGGTGTCGCCGGTTGGCCCGATCCGCCTCGACCTGGCCCATGCCCTCGAAGATCCGGGCGGCATTCGTTTGCACTTTTCCATGGGGCCTGAGCTGTGATGCGTGGTTTGAAAATAGCGGGGCTGGCCATTCTGGCGGTCCTCGCGGTGATAGTGCTGGCACTGTGGACGGTGCTGGGTACCCAAGCCGGCAGCCGGTGGGTGCTGGGCCAGGTGCCGGGTTTGACCGTGGAGAATTTCCAGGGTCGCCTGGGCGGGCAGTGGAGTGCCGACCATCTGTTATGGCAGCAGGACAGCAGCCGCGTGGAGCTTCAGTCGCCAAAGTTCGACTGGTCGCCGGCCTGTTTGATGCGCATGACCTTGTGCATCAACCAACTGGATGTGGAGCAGGTGAGCCTGCAATTTCCACCCGGCACCGAAGAAAGCAGCGGCCCGATTACCCTGCCGGACCTGAAACTGCCGGTCGCCCTTCAGTTGGGTGACATCCGCGTTGGCAGCCTGCTGTTCAATGGCAGCGAAGAGCTCCAGGGCCTGCAGCTGGCGGCGCACTGGACTGCCGCCGGGATGCAGATCGATTCGGTGCACCTGCAACGGGACGGTTTGGTCCTTGACCTGTCCGGCCTGCTGCAACCCACCGGCAACTGGCCGCTGGCCGCCAGCGGCAACCTGAGCCTGCCTTACGCCCCGGGCGGCGCGCCCTGGACACTGGCGCTGAAGGTCGATGGCGATTTGCTCAAGACCCTCAAGCTCGACGCCGACAGCAGCGGCTACCTGCCGGCCAAGCTCAGCGGCGAACTGCAACCGCTGGTGGAAAACCTGCCGGCGCAACTGCGCATCACCGCCGACGGCTTCAAACCCAGCGCCGATTTGCCCGATACCCTGCAACTCAATCAGCTGGACCTGACCGCCAAGGGCGACCTGAGCAACGGTTACCAGTTGCTGGGCAAAGCCGTACTGCCCGCGGAAAAAGGCCCGGTGGACCTGCTGCTGCAAGGCAAGGTCGACGCCAAGGGCGCGCAGATCGCCGGGCTGGATTTGAATGCCGGTGACAAGCAAAGCCTCAAGCTCAGTGCCAACCTGGACTGGCAGCAAGGCTTCAGCGCCGACGCGAAAATCGACTGGCTGGATTTCCCGTGGCATCGCCTGTACCCCGTGATCGACGAACCCCAGGTGGCCTTGCGTACCTTCAATGGTGAAGTTTCCTACAAGGACGGCAACTATCTGGGCAACTTCAAGGCCGACCTCGACGGCCCTGCGGGCAAGTTCAGCCTGGCCAGCCCGTTCAGTGGCGACCTCAAGCAAGTGTTCCTCCCCGAGTTGAAACTCGCGGCTGGTCAGGGCAAGGCCGAAGGCCACCTGAACCTGCAATTTGCCGATGGCATCGCCTGGGACACGGCGCTGGACCTGTCGGCGATCAACCCGGCGTATTGGGTCGCGGAGTTGCCCGGCACCCTCGCGGGCCCTTTGCGCAGCAAGGGCGAAATGAAGAACGAGCAACTCAAGCTCAATGCCGACCTCGACCTCAAGGGCCGTCTGCGTGGCCAACCTGCCGTGCTCCAGGCCAAGGCCGAAGGCGCAGGCGAGCAATGGACCCTCGGCACCCTGGACATTCGCCTCGGCGACAACCGCATCTATGGCAGCGGCAGCCTGCAACAGCGCCTTGCCGGGCAGATCGACATCAAGCTGACGCGCCTCGCCCAGCTCTGGCCGCAACTGCGCGGGCAGATGAATGGTCGCCTCGACGTCGCCGGCACCCTGAAAGCGCCGCAAGGCAAGCTCAACCTGGTTGGCCAGCAACTGGCGTTTGAAGATAACCGCCTGCAAAACCTGACCCTGGACGCGAACCTGGATAATGCCCAGCGCGCCAAAGTCGACCTGAAAGGCAGTGGCATCCAGGCCGGTGAAACCCAGCTCGGCACCTTCAGTGCCAGCGCCCAGGGCGATATCAAAAGCCAGAAAGTCCAGCTCGACCTGGCCGGCCCGTTGCTCAAGCTGGCCCTGGCCCTGGACGGCAACCTCGACAAAGGCAACTGGCGCGGGCGCCTGGCCAGCGGCGATGTGCAAGCCGGTGGCCAGGACTGGAAGCTGCAAGCGCCGGCGAAGATCGAGCGCCTGGCCGATGGCAAGCTGACCTTTGCGGCGCACTGCTGGGTCTCCGGCCCGGCGAGCCTGTGCGGCGAAGACCAGCGCCTGATGCCCGAGCCGAAGCTGCGTTATCACCTCAAGCAGTTCCCAATCGACAGCCTGGCGCAGTGGTTGCCCAAGGATTTCGCCTGGCAGGGCAAGCTCAATGCCGACGTGCAGCTCGACCTGCCGGCCAGCGGCCCCAAAGGCGTGGTCTCGGTGGACGCCAGCGGCGGTACCCTGCGGGTCAAGGACAAGGACCAGTGGCTGGATTTCCCCTACGACACGCTGAAGCTGGAAACCACCCTCAACCCCACGCGCATCGACACCCAGCTCAATTTCCGTGGCGGCAAGCTCGGCGAGTTGCTGTTGCAGGCGCAGCTCAATCCGCTGGCAAAGAACAAGCCGATCACCGGCAACTTCACCCTGACCGGCCTCGACCTCGCGGTGGCCCGCCCCTTTGTACCCATGGTCGAGAAGCTCAACGGCAAGCTCAACGGTAACGGGCGAATTGGCGGCAGCCTGCTGGCGCCTCAGGTCAACGGCAGCATCAACCTGGTGGGGGGTGAAATCTCCGGCCCGGAACTGCCCACCAGCATTGAAGGCCTGAATATCCAGGCGTTGATTGCCGGCGAAAGCGTGCAGCTCAATGGCGGCTGGCGCAGCGGCAAGGCCGGGCAGGGCACTATCAAGGGGCAGATCGACTGGGGCCAGGCCCTGGCGGTGGATATCGCGCTGCAAGGCACGCAACTGCCGGTCACCGTGGAACCGTACGCGGCCCTGGAGGTGGCGCCCGACCTGAAGATCAGCATGAAGAACGACAAGCTGGCGATCTCCGGCAAGGTGCAGATTCCCAAGGGCGAGATCACCGTGCGGGAATTGCCCCCATCGACGGTCAAGGTCTCGGATGACACGGTGATCGTCGGCAGCCAGACCGAAGAGGGCAAGCCGCCGATGGCCATGGCGATGGACATCGATGTGGAGGTAGGCAAGGACAAGCTGAGCTTCGCCGGGTTTGGCCTTACCGCCAACCTGCAAGGCCATGTGCACATCGGCGACAACATGGACACCCGTGGTGAACTGTGGCTCAACGACGGCCGCTACCGGGCCTACGGCCAACGCCTGACTGTGCGCCGCGCGCGATTGTTGTTTGCCGGGCCGATTGACCAGCCGTTCCTGGATATCGAAGCGGTGCGGATCACCACCGAGCCGTCCCGGACCGTCACCGCCGGTATTCGTCTGAGCGGCAGTGCCGAGCAGCCGACTACGCAAATTTTCTCGGAGCCGGCCATGGCCCAAGAGGATGCATTGTCGTACCTGGTGTTGGGGCGTTCGCGCACCACCAACGGTGAGGACAACAACATGCTGGCCGAAGCGGCGCTGGGTCTTGGGTTGATGGGCAGTGCCGGGGTCACGTCGGACATCGCCAAGAACCTGGGCATCCAGGACTTTGAGCTGGACACCCAGGGCAGTGGCAACAACACCGCCGTGGTGGCCAGCGGCAAGATCTCCGAGAAGCTCAGCCTGCGTTATGGCGTGGGGGTGTTCGAGCCGGCCAACACCATCGCCTTGCGCTATTTGCTGAGCAAGAAGGTGTACCTGGAAGTGGCCAGCGGCGTGGCCAGCTCCCTGGATATTTTCTACAAGCGCGATTTCTGATCCGTCCACGGTAATGGTGGGAGCCTGGCTCCCACCATTTATCCGCTAATTAGCAAGCAACCTAACTATTCGTTTGACATTCGCTGCCTAGGCAGTAACATCGTGTCACACATTCACTGCTTAGGCAGTTAATAGGCTGGTCACGATGAAGCACTTCACCCCCGAAAACTTCCACAACTGCCACCTCGGCCTGCTGCTGGGCCGGGCTGCGCTGCTCAAAGACAAGATCATCGACACCCACATGGAACCCCACGGCATCACGGCCGCGCAGTTCAAGGTGTTGATCATCATGGCCCAGTACGGCGTCGACACCCCGGCCGAGCTGTGCCGCAACCTGTCGTTGGACAGCGGCTCCATGACCCGCATGCTCGACCGCCTGGAACAAAAGGACCTGCTGGCGCGCAAGCGTTCCGAGCAGGACCGGCGCCAGGTGCAGTTGGTGCTGACCGCCGAAGGCCAGCGCGTGGCCGACATGCTGCCGCACATCGGTGCCCAGGCCTTGAACCAGTTGGCGGGCGCGCTGGAGCCGGGTGAATTGCAAACCCTGGAAAAAATCCTGAAGAAAATTCTGATAGCTGCGGGTGACCCCATCACCATCCAGCGGGTAGGTAGTGCATGAACAATCGCTCCTTGCGTGCCGGCCTCAGCCTTGTGCTGGTGGCCATGACTATGGCCGGTTGTGCCAATTTCAGCGGCTTGAACACAGAAGGCAAACGCCTCGAAGCCAATAACCTGCAAACCGGCAAATCCCTCAGCGGCGTGACCCTGTCCACCGCCGCCTGGCCCACCGCCGACTGGTGGAAAGGCCTTGGCGATCCACAGCTCGACGGCCTGATCCAGGAAGCCCTGCAGAACAGCCCCGACATGCAAGTGGCCAGCGCCCGCGCCCACCAGGCCGAAGCCGCTGCCTATGCTGCCGACGCCGAGCGCATGCCAACCCTGGATGCCAGCGCCGGTGTCAGCCGTTCGCGCCTGGCCAAGGACCAGGACCCGTTGGGCCAGGGCGATGCCTACGCCACCGTGCGTAACATCGGTGCCAGCTTCAATTACAATTTCGACCTGTGGGGTGGCCAGCGCGCCGCCTGGGAAGCCGCACTGGGCCAGGCCCGCGCGGCCGAAGTCGACCAACAGGCCGCGCGCCTGACCCTGGCGGCCAACGTCGCCAAGGCCTACAGCGACCTGGGCCAGGCCCATATCGTGCGTGACCTGGCCAATGATGACCTCAAGCGCACCCGGCAGATGCTCGACCTGGGCCAGCGTCGCCTGAACTCCGGGATCGACAGCCAGTACCAGTACCAGCAAACCGAAAGCCTGGAAGCCAGCTCCCAGTCGCAACTGATCGATGCGGAAAAACAACTGCAGAGCGCCAAGATCGCCCTCGCGGTGTTGCTCGGCAAAGGCCCGGACCGTGGCAGCGAACTGGTACGCCCCAACGTGCTCAAGCCGAGCGCGGTTGCGGTGCCTTCGGTGTTGCCTGCCGAGCTGGTGGGCCGTCGCCCGGACCTGATCGCCGCACGCTGGCGGGTGGAGGCGGCGAGCAAGAACATCGCGGCCAGCAAGACCCGTTTCTACCCCAACCTCAACCTGAGCGCGAGCGCCGGGGCCGAGTCGTTGCTGGGGGATGCGATGTTTGGTTCGGCCAGCCGCTTCTTCAGCATTGCGCCGACCGTCTCGCTGCCGATCTTCGACGGCGGCCGCCTGCGCGCCGACCTCGACGCTCGCGACGCCGACTACGACCTGGCCGTGGCCCAGTACAACAAAACCCTGGTGCAAGCCTTGGGCGATATCGGCAACACACTCTCGCAATTGCGCGAGACCGGCCGGCAGATCCAGGCCCAGCAACACGCCGCTGACATTGCCCAGCAGTCCTACGACACCGGCGTCCAGCGTTACAGCTCAGGTATCGGCAATTACCTGGACGTGCTCAGCATCGAACAGCAACTGCTCCAGGCCCAGCGTCAGTTGGCCACCCTGAATGCCGAGCAAATCGATCTTTCGATTCAACTGATGCAGGCCCTGGGCGGCGGTTTCCACGCCGATAACGTGGCCTCGACCACCCCAGCCACGCGCACTGAATAATTCAAGGTACTTGTCATGGCCACTGCCGAAACCAGCAACAACGCTCCTGAAACAAACAAGGCTGAACAACCCAACACCAGCAACCCGCGCAAACGCAAAGTCATGCTGTTTGTGCTGGCGCTGATCGTCATCCTCGGCGCCTTGGGCGTGTGGGGTTGGTACGAATTGTATGGTCGCTTCAGCGAAAGCACCGACGACGCCTACGTCAATGGCAACGTGGTGGAAATCACCCCGCTGGTGACCGGCACCGTGGTGAGCATCGGCGCTGACGACGGCGACCTGGTGCATGAAGGCCAGGTGCTGATCAACTTCGACCCCAACGACGCGGCCGTCGGCCTGCAAAGTGCCCAGGCCAACCTGGCCCGCACCGTGCGCCAGGTGCGTGGCTTGTACAGCAACGTCGATGGCATGAAAGCCCAGGTGCTGGCGCAACAAGCCAACGTGCAAAAGGCCCAGGACAACTACAACCGACGCAAGAACCTCGCTGCCGGCGGGGCGATTTCCCAGGAAGAACTGTCCCACGCCCGTGACGACCTGACCTCGGCGCAAAACGCCTTGGCCAACGTGCAGCAACAGTTCAAGACCAGCAGCGCCCTGGTGGATGACACGGTGATTTCGTCCCACCCGGACGTGCAGGCTGCCGCCGCACAGTTGCGCCAGGCTTACCTGACCAACGCCCGCAGCACCCTGATCGCACCGGTGACCGGCTATGTGGCCAAGCGTACCGTGCAATTGGGCCAGCGGGTCCAGCCGGGTACTGCACTGATGGCGGTGATCCCGCTGGATCAACTGTGGATCGACGCCAACTTCAAGGAAACCCAGCTGCGCAATATGCGTATCGGCCAGCCGGTGGATATCGAATCCGATATCTACGGCAGCGACGTGAAATTCAGTGGCACCGTCGACAGCCTCGGCGCGGGCACGGGCAGCGCGTTTGCCTTGCTGCCGGCGCAGAACGCCACCGGTAACTGGATCAAGATCGTGCAACGGGTGCCAGTGCGTATCCATGTGAACGCCGATGAGTTGGCCAAGCACCCGCTGCGCGTGGGCCTGTCCACCGTGGTCGACGTCGACCTGCACGACCAGAGCGGCCCGGTACTGGCCCAGCAGACGCCGCAGAAGGCGTCGTTCACCACCAACGTTTACGACCGCCAGTTGGCCGAAGCCGACGCGATGATCACCCAATTGATCCATGACAACAGCGTCGCCGCTCCCAAGGCTGCCCAGCGCTGATTCGCCAATCCATCAGCTGCGGCCCCGGCGGCCGTAGCGCCAATCATGTTGCACAGGATTCGCGATGAGTAACGCTAACGCCTCCTTCACGCCGCCCAGCTTGCTGATGGCCACCATCGGCCTGTCCCTGGCGACCTTCATGCAGGTGCTCGACACCACCATCGCCAACGTGGCGCTGCCGACGATTTCCGGCAACCTCGGCGTGAGTTCGGAGCAGGGCACCTGGGTCATCACCTCGTTTGCCGTGAGCAACGCCATCGCGCTACCGCTCACCGGTTGGCTGAGCCGTCGCTTCGGCGAGGTGAAGCTGTTTCTGTGGGCCACCATCCTGTTTGTGCTGGCCTCGTTTCTCTGCGGTATTTCCACCTCGATGCCCGAGCTGATCGGCTTTCGGGTATTGCAAGGCCTGGTTGCCGGCCCGTTGTACCCGATGACCCAGACGCTGCTGATCGCGGTCTATCCCCCCGCCAGGCGTGGCATGGCCCTGGCGTTGCTGGCGATGGTCACGGTGGTGGCGCCGATTGCCGGGCCGATCCTCGGCGGCTGGATTACCGACAGCTACAGCTGGCCGTGGATCTTCTTTATCAACGTACCCATCGGCATCTTTGCCGTGATGGTGGTGCGCTCGCAACTGAAGAAACGCCCGGTGGTCACCAGCTACCAGCCGATGGACTACGTCGGCTTGCTCAGCCTGATCGTCGGCGTCGGCGCCTTGCAGATCATCCTCGACAAGGGCAACGACCTGGACTGGTTCGAGTCGAATTTCATCATCATCGGCGCGGTGATCTCGGCTGTCGCCCTGGCGGTGTTCGTGATCTGGGAAATGACCGACGAGCACCCGGTGGTCAACCTGCGGCTGTTCGCCTATCGCAACTTTCGCATCGGCACGATTGTGTTGGTACTCGGGTACGCGGGTTTCTTCGGGATCAACCTGATCCTGCCGCAATGGCTGCAAACCCAGATGGGCTACACCGCCACCTGGGCGGGCCTGGCGGTGGCGCCGATCGGGATTCTGCCGGTGTTGATGTCGCCGTTCGTGGGCAAATATGCGCACAAGTTCGACCTGCGCCTGCTGGCCGGGCTGGCGTTCCTGGCGATTGGCTTGAGTTGCTTCATGCGCGCCGGGTTTACCAATGAAGTGGACTTCACGCACATCGCCCTGGTGCAGTTGTTCATGGGGATCGGCGTAGCGCTGTTCTTCATGCCGACCTTGAGCATCCTGATGTCCGACCTGCCGCCGGCGCAAATCGCCGACGGCGCTGGCCTGGCGACCTTCCTGCGGACCCTGGGCGGCAGCTTTGCGGCCTCGTTGACCACCTGGATCTGGATTCGCCGGGCGGACCAGCACCATGCCTACATGAGCGAAAACATGACCACCTACGACTCGGCCACCCGGGACGCCTTGCAGGCGCTCGGCGGGGCAGGGCACAAGGCGTATGCGCAGTTGGACCAGATACTGACGAGCCAGGCGTACATGATGTCCACCGTGGATTACTTCACGTTGCTGGGGTGGATGTTCATGGCGTTGATCGTGATTGTATGGCTGGCGAAACCGCCGTTTGCAGCGAAGGCGGGGCCGGAGGCTTCGGGCCACTAAGCCTCAATCCATGATCGTTCCCACGCTCTGCGTGGGAATGCCGCTTTGGACGCTCTGCGTCCGCTTTTGAAGGTCGTGACGCAGAGCGTCACAGGATGCATTCCCGCGCAGAGCGTGGGAACGATCTGGGTCAAGCACCGGGCAAGGCCAACTGCGGGTTGACGAAGTCAAACGCCGCCAGTTGAAACCCTTGCTCATCCACCTGCAACGCCCACCCTTGCTTGTCCCAATCCCCCAGCACAATGCGCTTGGCCGCTTGCTCGCCAATCTGCAACTTGTGAATCGCCGGGCGGTGGGTGTGGCCATGCACCAACGTACGCACGCCGAACTGCTGCATCACCCTCGGCACTTCCTCGGGCGTTACATCGACAATGTCGTTGGTCTTCATTCGCGTCTGCGCGCGGCTTTCACTGCGCAGCTTGCGCGCCAGCTTGTGCCGCGTGCGCAAGGGCAGGTGGCGCAGGATGAACAGCGTGATGGGGTTACGCAGGATGCGCCGCAGCTTCATATAGCCAAGGTCGCGGGTACACAGGCTGTCGCCGTGCATCAACAGCACGGGCTCGCCTGCGAGTTGCACCACACTCGGGTCCTTGAGCAAGGTTGCGCCTGCGGCTTTGCAGAACGCCTTGCCGATCAGGAAATCCCGGTTGCCATGCATGATGAAAATCTGGGTGCCGCTGTCGCTCAGCTCGCGCAGGGCCAGGCAAATCGAACGCTGGAAGGGCGTCATCCCATCGTCGCCAATCCAGGCTTCGAAGAAGTCCCCCAGAATGTACAACGCCTGGGCGGAACGGGCGCGGCCGTTCAGTAAATCCAGAAACGCCCGGGTTATGTCCGGGCGCTCCTCTTCCAGATGCAAATCTGAAATCAGCAATATCACTCAACGATCTCGGCTTTCTCGACGATAACGTCTTCTACCGGAACGTCCTGGTGACCTGCCTTGCCGGTGGTTTGCACACCCTTGATCTTGTCGACAACGTCCTGGCCTTCGGTGACTTTACCGAATACCGCGTAGCCCCAGCCCTGCACGTTCTTGCCGCTGTGGTTCAGGAAGGTGTTGTCGGCGACGTTGATGAAGAACTGCGCGGAGGCCGAATGCGGCTCCATGGTACGGGCCATGGCGACGGTGTACTTGTCGTTGGAAAGGCCGTTGTCCGCTTCGTTCTGGATGCTTGGACGCTTGTCTTTCTTTTCTTTCATGCCAGGTTCGAAACCGCCGCCCTGGACCATGAAGTTGCCGATGACACGGTGGAAAACAGTGTTTTCGTAGTGGCCGGCTTTAACGTACTCGATGAAGTTGGCGACGGTGATCGGCGCTTTCTCGGCGTTCAGCTCGATGACGATGTCACCGTGGTTGGTGGTCAGTTTGACTTGAGTCATGTTCACTACTCTTTCAAGGAATTCGTGGGTTTGGGCGTTTTGCGCCTTACCTGCTTGGCAAAAACGGCAGCCAAGGCGCGCAGTTTAGCGTGACCTGCGGGAATTTCGAGGTGGTTTTTTACCGCCCATGCAATAAATGCAGCAGTTTTTGGCCACGCTCTGTCAGGGCCTTGACAGCATCGGCTATGATAAGCCCTTTGTTTGTCGGCCTCACCCGGCCAAGTACTTCGTCTGTTCAAGGATCCTATGAGCAAGCCCACTGTCGACCCTACCTCGAATTCCAAGGCCGGACCTGCCGTCCCGGTCAATTTCCTGCGCCCGATCATCCAGGCGGACCTGGATTCGGGCAAGCACACGCAGATCGTCACCCGCTTCCCGCCTGAGCCCAACGGTTACCTGCACATCGGCCACGCCAAGTCGATCTGTGTGAACTTCGGCCTGGCCCAGGAGTTCGGTGGCGTCACGCACCTGCGTTTCGACGACACCAACCCGGCCAAGGAAGACCAGGAATACATCGACGCCATCGAGAGCGACATCAAGTGGCTGGGCTTCGAATGGTCCGGTGAAGTGCGCTATGCCTCCAAGTATTTCGACCAGTTGTTCGACTGGGCCGTCGAGTTGATCAAGGCCGGCAAGGCCTACGTCGACGACCTGACCCCGGAGCAAGCCAAGGAATACCGTGGCACGCTGACCGAGCCGGGCAAGAACAGCCCGTTCCGCGACCGTTCGGTGGAAGAGAACCTGGACTGGTTCAACCGCATGCGCGCCGGTGAGTTCCCGGACGGCGCCCGTGTACTGCGTGCCAAGATCGACATGGCCTCGCCGAACATGAACCTGCGCGACCCGATCATGTACCGCATCCGCCACGCCCATCACCACCAGACCGGTGACAAGTGGTGCATCTACCCGAACTACGACTTCACCCACGGTCAGTCGGACGCCATCGAAGGCATCACCCACTCCATCTGCACCCTGGAGTTCGAAAGCCACCGTCCTCTGTACGAATGGTTCCTGGACAGCCTGCCGGTACCGGCGCACCCGCGTCAGTACGAGTTCAGCCGCCTGAACCTGAACTACACCATCACCAGCAAGCGCAAGCTCAAGCAACTGGTCGATGAAAAGCACGTGTTTGGCTGGGACGACCCGCGCATGTCGACGCTGTCGGGCTTCCGCCGCCGTGGCTACACCCCGGCATCGATCCGCAATTTCTGCGAGATGGTCGGCACCAACCGCTCCGACGGCGTGGTCGACTACGGCATGCTCGAATTCAGCATCCGTCAGGACCTCGACGCGAACGCCCCGCGCGCCATGTGCGTGCTGCGTCCGTTGAAGGTGGTGATCACCAACTACCCGGAAGGCCAGGTCGAAAACCTCGAACTGCCACGTCATCCGCAGAAAGAAGAACTCGGCGTGCGCAAGCTGCCGTTCGCCCGTGAAATCTACATCGACCGCGATGACTTCATGGAAGAGCCGCCAAAAGGCTACAAGCGCCTGGAGCCGAACGGCGAAGTGCGCCTGCGCGGCAGCTACGTGATCCGTGCCGACGAAGCGATCAAGGACGCCGATGGCAACATCGTCGAACTGCGTTGCTCCTACGACCCGGACACCCTGGGCAAGAACCCGGAAGGCCGCAAGGTCAAAGGTGTGGTGCACTGGGTGCCGGCGGCGGCCAGCGTCGAGTGCGAAGTGCGCCTGTACGATCGCCTGTTCCGCTCGCCGAATCCCGAGAAGGCCGAAGACAGTGCCAGTTTCCTGGACAACATCAACCCTGACTCGCTGCAAGTTCTCACGGGTTGTCGTGCCGAGCCATCGCTTGGCGACGCACAGCCGGAAGACCGTTTCCAGTTCGAGCGCGAAGGTTACTTCTGCGCGGATATCAAGGACTCGAAACCCGGTGCTCCGGTATTCAACCGTACCGTGACCTTGCGTGATTCGTGGGGCCAGTGATTCTGTTTTAAGGAACTGTCGTGCTAACGATCTACAACACACTCAGCAAGACCAAAGAAGTCTTCAAGCCGCTGGATGGCAACAAGGTGCGCATGTACGTGTGCGGCATGACCGTGTACGACTACTGCCACATCGGCCACGGCCGCAGCATGGTTGCCTTCGACCTGGTGACCCGCTGGTTGCGTTTCAGCGGTTATGACCTGACGTATGTGCGCAACATCACCGACATCGACGACAAGATCATCAATCGCGCCAACGAAAACGGCGAGTCGTTCGACGCGCTGACCGAGCGCATGATTGCTGCGATGCACGAGGACGAGGCACGCCTCAACATCCTCAAGCCGGACATGGAACCGCGCGCCACGGACCATATCCCGGGCATGCACGCGATGATCCAGACCCTGATCGACAAGGGTTACGCCTACGCCCCGGGCAATGGCGACGTGTACTACCGCGTCGCCAAGTTCATGGGCTACGGCAAGCTGTCGCGCAAGAAAATCGAAGACCTGCGCATCGGTGCGCGGATCGAAGTCGACGAAGCCAAGCAAGACCCGCTGGACTTCGTGCTGTGGAAAGGCACCAAGCCCGGCGAGCCGAGCTGGGAGTCGCCATGGGGCGCCGGGCGCCCGGGCTGGCACATCGAATGCTCGGTGATGTCCACCTGCTGCCTGGGCGAGACCTTCGACATTCATGGCGGCGGCAGCGACCTTGAGTTCCCGCACCACGAAAACGAAATCGCCCAGAGCGAAGCGGCCACCGGCAAGACCTACGCCAACGCGTGGATGCACTGCGGCATGATTCGCATCAATGGCGAGAAGATGTCCAAGTCCTTGAACAACTTCTTCACCATTCGCGACGTGCTGGAAAAGTACCATCCGGAAGTGGTGCGCTACCTGTTGGTGTCGAGCCATTACCGCAGCGCGATCAACTACTCGGAAGACAACCTCAAGGACGCCAAGGGCGCCCTGGAGCGTTTCTACCACGCGTTGAAAGGCCTGCCCTCCGTGGCGCCTGCGGGCGGCGAAGCGTTTGTCGCGCGGTTCACCGAAGTGATGAACGACGACTTCGGTACGCCTGAAGCCTGCGCGGTGCTGTTTGAAATGGTGCGCGAGATCAACCGCCTGCGCGAGAGCGATCTCGACGCAGCGGCGGGGCTTGCCGCACGTTTGAAAGAGCTGGCGAGCGTGCTGGGTGTATTGCAGATGGAAGCCGATGACTTCCTGCAGGCGGGCGCTGAAGGGCGTGTGGATGCCGCTGAAGTTGATGCGCTGATCCAGGCACGTTTGACTGCCCGGGCCAACAAGGACTGGGCGGAGTCTGACCGTATCCGTGACCAACTGACCGCGATGGGTGTGGTGTTGGAAGACGGGAAGGGCGGGACGACGTGGCGGTTGGCTGATCAGGCTTGATTGGTGATTGCTGAATGAAAAACGCCCCGACTGGTTCGGGGCGTTTTTTTTGGCCTGTCTATCCGTTATTCGGGTATTGGCGGCTATGGCGACCGCGCTTGCAGCGGACCACGGGCCGGACGCCTGTGCGGGGACATAGTTGACACATTCAAGGACAGATCAGGCCGGTTCAGGATCAAGCGCATAGCTGCTTAATGTGGGAGCTGGCTTGCCTGCGATACAGACACCTCGATTTAACCCAATTACTCAATGAGCATCAGCGCTTGCCACCGACCTCATACCGGCTTTGAACAAACCCATTATCCGACGCATACGTGCCGATATGCCGAAGCTCATGCTCGCCACCCAACTGGCTGAACAAGGGGATCCCCTGGCCCAGCACAACCGGAATACGCGTGATGATCATCTCGTCGATCAAACCCGCCTCAAGAAACTGCTGAATCGTCTGGCCGCCGTCGATATACAGGTGTTTCATCCCGCGCTCGGCTAACTCGGCCACGAGGGCGTTCACATCCTGGCTCACGACCTCAACCTTGCCCTTCAAATGTGCAGGTAGCTCAAGCGGCTGATGAGAGAGCGCAAACACCGGAAAACCCTCATAGGGCCACTCCGGAAAGGACAACACTTTTTCCAGGGTCTTGCGGCCCATCACTAGCGCATCCACGGTGGCGATGAAGTGTTCATAGGTCACGCCGTTCAATTCGGCGCCTTCGTACTCAGGGCGATGAAGCCACTCGATATCACCGTCTGGCCGGGCAATAAAGCCGTCGACGCTGGCTGCGATAAAGACCGAACATTTGCTATCCATGGTGCGTGAAACTCCTTTTCCGTGTGCTTGAAAATATCGACTGTCATGGGTCGGCAACGCTAATGTTAATTTAATCTTGCGATGCAATAAGCGAGCATTGCCAAAAATCACCGTGGGTACCCGGCGCAGGCCGGTGTGCCTTTTCGTATTGCGAGGATCTATGCGCCGTTGGTTAATCCGCTACCGTTACGCGATCATTTTCTGGCTGTGCTTCGGGGTTTTCCGCACCTCCCTGGCTGACTGGAATCCCATCCCGTCCGGTTCCATGCGCCCGACGTTGCTTGAGGGCGATGTGGTGCTGGTCAATCGCGTCGCGTACGACCTCAAATTGCCCCTCACCGATATTTCCCTGGCGAGACTGGATAACCCCCAGCGCGGAGATGTCGTCACGTTCTCCTCGCCCAAGGACGGCACGCGCTTGATCAAACGCATTGTCGGTATCCCCGGCGATACCCTGGAAATGCGCGACGAGGTGTTGTGGGTCAACGGTACGCCGGCCACCTACAGTAATGGGCAGGACATCAGCGAGCCCATCGCGCCTGGCCAAACAGTTCCGGGGATCAAGGTGACGGAGCGTGCGAACAGCAGCCAGCGCACGGTGCAGTTCATGCCGACAGTACGGGCGCTGCGCGATTTCGGCCCGGTGGTGGTGCCTGCCGACAGTTACTTCATGCTGGGCGACAATCGCGATAACAGCGATGACTCCCGCTATATCGGGTTTGTGCCGCGTCGGCTGTTGATCGGGCATGCGCACCATATCCTGGCGTCAGCGCAGATCCTGGACCACTGGATGCCACGACTGGACCGATTTGGCGCGCCGATCCTGTAGTGGGCTGATCACGCGTTTGCGCTCAGCGCCCGCAGTGCAAAACCCGCAATGCGCTCCAGCTGCTCAGTGGTGGCGCCGCCCTTGCTGGCGACTTTCATGCCGCTGAGGGTGGCCATCAGAAAATCACACGCGCCCGAGAGATCGGTGCCGACGGTCAATTCGCCTTGTTCCTGCGCACGCTCCAGCGTCTGTTCGAATGCATTGCGCAAGCGTTCGGCGCTGTGGGCGGTGAGTTGATTGATCTCATCATCTTCCAGGCCGAACTCGCAGATGGCATTGACGCCCATGCAACCCGCCGTCCCTTCCCGCAGGGCGCGGGTGGCGAAGGATTGCAGGGTGTCGTGCAGTGCCTGCAGCGGGGTCGGGCCCTGGTTCAGGCGCTCGATCAAGTCGTCGACGCCGGTGCGCTGATACTCGGCCATCGCCAGCAGGTACAACTGACGTTTGTCGCCAAAGGTGTTGTACATGCTCTGGCGGCTCAGTCCCATGGCCTGCATCAGTTCTTCAGTCGAGGCCGCGGCAAAACCCTTGTCGCAGAAAACCCGGATGGCCTCGCGCAGCACCTGGTCGCGGTCGAATGCTCTGGGTCTTGCCATGGTTACCTCGGGGGAAATTGCAGGTGAAGGCTCAGGCCAGGTAGCCGCCATCGATGGTCATGCTTGTGCCGGTGACAAATGCCGCTTCTTCGGACGCAAGATAAGCAACCATGCCGGCAACATCGTCGGCGGTACCTACGCGGCCCAAGGGGATCAGGCTTTTGATCATGTCCGCATGGGGCCCGTCTGCCGGGTTCATGTCGGTGCTGGTCGGGCCCGGCTGCACGTTGTTGACGGTGATGCCGCGCGGCGCGAAATCAATCGCCAGGCCGCGGATCATACCGGCGATCGCCGACTTCGTCATGCTATAGACGCTGGAGCCCGGGAAGCCCGAACGTTGGGCGACCACGCTGCCGACGGTGATTATTCGGTCACCCGTGTGCATCACCGCCGAGCTGGCCTTGGCCGCCGCAAACGTGGCCCGCACATTGACCGCAAACATTCGGTCGAAGTCTTCCAGGCTGAAGGTGTCGACGGTGCCCATCAGCAGGATCCCGGCGTTGTTGACCAGGATATTCAAGGCGCCGAAATGCTCGACAGTGGCCGCGATCGCCCGATCTATTGCCGCCACATCGGCGCTGTCGGCCTGAATCGCCAAGGCTTTTCCGCCCTTGCTTTCGATCAGGCCAACCAGCGCTTGCGCCTTGTCGGCAGAGGAGGAATAGGTAAACGCGACCGCTGCACCTTCAGCTGCAAGCCGGCGGACAATCGCTTCGCCGATACCGCGGGAACCGCCGGTGACCAGGGCGACTTTGTGGTTGAAGCGAGGGGTGTGAGCTGTCATGGGGGAGGCCTGAAGTTTAGTGGATTAAATAATCCACTAAACCGTACCAGCCTGGAAATACTTCGCCAAGCTGTTTTTGGATTAATTAATCCTTAACTGCCGGATGTGCTCTCGAATCCTTCATCAAACGCCGGTCATTTCAGGTCGCTGTAGGTCAACCTGAACTCCGACAGCGCCGGGTGCTCGGTTTTCCACTGGCGGCCATACGCCTTGGCTGTTTCCATTTCTTCGGCAGTCAGCGCGCTGGCCAGTTGTTGCAGGTAGCCTGCGGCATCGGCGTGCCGTGGGTTTTGCCGGGTACTGTCCATGACCAGCCAGTAGAGCCCATAGGCGTGGATTTTGTTCTCGGGGTAGTGATAGCGGTTGGTGCCACTTTCATCGATATCGAACCCGCCGAGCGCACCGGCATAGGTCATGACGCCATCAAGGTCATTCAGCGCCAGCCGTTTTTCCAGGTGTATGCGCTGGTAGGAGAGGTTGCGGTAGTAGGTCTGCATGTTGGCCAGCCACTTCATCGCTGGCGGGAAGCCCTTGAAGGCCGCATACCTGAGCATGGAGTCGCGGTTGTCACTGGCCTCCGGGTTTTTGTCGTACAACAGCGCCGCAATGTAATAGGCCTCGGCGCAGCCGGCATCACCTGCCTTTCTCAGCCACGAGCGATCGTGGGTCAGTTCATACAGCTGCAGCATCGCTGCGCCGTCGCTAGAATCGGCACCTGCCTGGGCGAGGGTCTTGGCCTTGGCCAGGTTGGTTTCGCCACCCAGGCGCATCAGGGCGTACACATGATCCTGGGCAGCGGCCAGGCGGTACCACGCCTGGGCCTCGGGGTCGACACTGCCGACCCGGCGCCGGATGGCTTCGCCCAGGGCGTATTGGGACGGCGCATCGCCGGCCGAGGCGGAGATGGTCAGGTGGATTTCGCACTCTTCGAATTCACCGAGTTGATACAACTCGAGACCCCGCTGCTTGGCTGCCTGTTGCTGGCTCGTCAAATGTGAAATCAGCGCATTCAGCGAGTTGAGCAAATCAAACAGCGTGGCCAGTGCATCGGAATGGGTATACATGATCATTACCTGTATCGGGATACGTTGTCCGATAAAGGTAGGTGGGGCGGTGGGGTCCCAGGTGACAGATAGTTATCGGCAGGAGCGCTGCCTTTCCCGCGCTCTGGGCAACCCCTCAAGCGCTACGGCTGCCACGTATTGCCTGGTCCAGAAACAACGCCGCATTCGCCACGGCCTGCATGCCTTCGGGCAAGATTGCCGCAAACAAATGCCAGACATGAAACATCCCGGGCCAAACCTCCAGCGACACGCGTACCCGGTTTTCCCCCAGGTGGGTGGCCAGGCGCATGGCGTCGCTGAGCATGACTTCGTTTTCGCCGATCTGCACCAGAATGGGCGGCAATCCCCGGACGTCCGCGAACACCGGCGACGCATCGGGATCATTCGGCAGCGCGCCATTGAGAAACGCTTTTGCAAGCAGCGTCAGCCCCAGTCGTGAGGCTTGCGGGTCGAGGCCGTCACGGTTGTCGATGGAGGCGCCGGTGTGTTCCAGGTTGGCCCACGGCGACAAGGCGGCGCCCCCGGCGGGCAGTGGCAGGCCTGCGTTGCGGGCCTTGACCATCACCGACACCACCATTGCGCCGCCGGCCGAATCGCCCGAGAACACGATGGACCTGGGGTCATTGCCCTGGTCGAGCAGCCAGCGATAAGCCTGCAACGTGTCATCAATAGGTACGGGGAACGGATGCTCGGGCGCCAGGCGGTAGTCGGGCAGGTAGACTTTTGCACCCAGCAGTTTTGCGAAGTGGCCGGCAAGGCCCAGGTAGCCCCGCGGGCTGCCGCCGACATAACCACCGCCGTGGATGTAAAGCAGCACCCGGTCACCCTCAAACCCATCCGGCACGACCATCATGCCCGGTACGCCACCCATATCGACGTCACAAAAGCTGACACCGGCGGGAATCGGATGGGAACAAAGCACCTGCTCATAAGCCTTGCGCTGCTCATTGAGGGTGAGGGTGGTTTCCTGGCCCGTGAGAAATGGGCCGAAGTCAGCGGCGCAGGCAACCCACGCGTCGAGATGGGCCTGGACAAGGGGAGTGAATGCCATGGGGGAGAACCTCATAAAGTGATCCCGATACCGGGATTAGCGATTGAGGTTCTATTTTATGGATTCTATTGGAGAACGAATTTCACCACTGCGGCGCCTGTGGGGATCAGCTGCCGCTGTCAGTGCGACGGCTGCTGACTTCAGCCGGCACATCATCCCCGGCCATGCGCTTGCGGAACAACGCGGTGCGTGCCAGCAGCAATGTGGTCACCGGCACTGTGATCGACAGCAGGATCGGGATCAACCAACCGTGCAACACCGGCCCGGACTTGAGCACCGAAAAGTAGATGATCGAGGCCAGCGCCACACACCAGGCGCCCAAGGTCGAGGCCAACGCCGGCGGGTGCATGCGCTGGAAGAAGTCTTTCATCCGCAACAACCCAATCGCCCCAATCAGCGCAAACAGGCTGCTAAGCACCAACAATACCGCGACGATCACTTCAACCCACAGCGGCAACACATCGACATTGATCATTCGATCACCTCCCCACGCAGCAGGAATTTCGCCAGGGCAAATGACCCCACAAAGCCAAACAGCGCAATCAACAGCGCCGCTTCAAAATACGTGTCACTGGCATACCGAATACCCAGCACCAGCATCATCAGCATGGCCAGGATGTACAGGTAATCCAGCGCCAGCACCCGGTCCTGGGCCGACGGGCCTTTGAACAGGCGCACCAGGGTCAGCACCATGGCCAGGGAGAACAGGAACAGGCTGAACAGGATCGCATTGGAGAGCAGGGCGCTCATTCGAAGATCTCCATCAGGGGCCGTTCGTAGGCGTGTTTGAAGTGCTCGATAAACTGCGCTTCGTCATCCAGGTCGAACACGTGGATCAGCAGGACGCTGCGGTCCAGGGCCAGTTCCGACCATACGGTGCCCGGCGTCACGCTGGTGATCATCGCCAGCACGGCCAGGCCGTTGGCATCCCGCAGGTCCAGGGGGATCTTGATAAAGCGCGAACGCGGTGGGCGCGAGCCGCAGGTCAGGATGCCCCAGGCCACGGCGAGGTTGGAGATGATCACGTCACGCCCCACCAGGAAGAACAAACGGATGATCACCCCCGGGCGGCGGATGCGGATCGGCAGCGGGCGCAACGGCGCCATCATCAGCGGTGCCGCAAAGCCGAGGATCGCCCCCAGCAGCAGGTTGCCGGGGCTGACGGACAGGTTCAGCACCAGCCACAACAACCACAATGCCAATGACAGCCACGGGGCAGGGAACAGGCGCTTCATGGCTGCACCTCCAGGGCGGCGGCCTTGGCTTCAGGGCTCGGCACCGGACGCGTCGCCATGACCGCCATCACATAGTGTTCCGGGTTGTTCAGGCTCTCGGCGGCCGCCTGGGTATAGCGCATCAGCGGCTCGGCCTTGAACGTCAGGGCGATGCTCAGGCCCAGCAGGAAGAAAATCGGCACGCATTCGAAGCGGCGCAGCAGCGGCGATGGACGTTCTTCCGGGGTCCAGAAACGCTGGATGCCGAGGCGGGCGAAGGCGATCAGCGAAGCCAGGCCGGAGAAGATCAGCAGTGCCACCAGGCCCCAGGCGGCCGGACGCACCGGTTCGTCGATGGCATTGCCCAGGCCCATCGGGTTGATCAAGGCGCTGAGTAGGCTGAGCTTGCCGATAAACCCGGACAGCGGCGGCATGCCGATGATCAGCAGGGCGCAGGCGATAAAACTCAGGCCGAGGAACGCCACCGTCCAGGGAATCACCTGGCCGACCACGGCTTTCTGTTCGTCGTCGAGGTTGGTGCCGGGCGGTGGATGCAGGGATTCCATGGCCTTGGGCAGGGCTTCGATTTCGTCGTCCAGGGGCATGTCGTTGGCCGAGCGCGAACGCTCGATCAATTCGGCCAGCAGGAACAGCGCACTCAGCGCCAGGGTGGAGCTGACCAGATAAAACAGCGCCCCGGCGGTCAGGCTTGGCTGGGCAAAACCCACCGCCGACAGCAGGATCCCGGCGGACACCAGAATGCTCAGGCTGGCCATGCGTTCCAGGCGTTGCGCGGCAATCATCGCCAGCGCCGCGCAGACGATGGTTGCCATGCCGCCGTAGATCAGCCAGTCGCCGCCAAACAGTGCCGAGGCACCCGCCTGGCCGGAGAACAGCAGGTTCCACAGACGCAGCACGGTGTACACGCCGACCTTGGTCATGATCGCAAACATCGCCGCCACTGGCGCACTGGCCGAGGAGTAGGCAGGCGCCAGCCAGAAGTTCAGCGGCCACATTCCGGCCTTGGCCAGGAAGGCGACGGCGAGGATGCCCGCACCGGCATGCAGCAGGCCGCGATCGGCTTCCGGCACCAGGGGGATTTTCAGTGCCAGATCGGCAAAGTTCAAGGTACCGGTGACGCCATAGATCAGCGCCGCGCCAATCAGGAACAAGGTCGAGGCCAGCAGGTTGATCGAGATGTAATGCAGCCCCGCCGACACCCGCGCCCGGCCGGAACCGTGGAGCATCAGGCCGTAGGACGCCGCCAGCAGCACTTCGAAAAACACGAACAGGTTGAACAGGTCGGCGGTCAGAAAGGCGCCATACAGGCCCATCAACTGAATCTGGAACAGTGCATGGAAGCTGGTGCCGGCGCGGTCCCAACGGGCCATGGCAAACAACAGCGCGCTGACGCCGATGATCCCGGTGAGCACCAGCATCATCGCCGAGAGTTGGTCCACCACCAGCACGATGCCGAACGGCACCTGCCAGTTGCCCGGCAGGTACACACCGATGGAGCCGGGGCCGCCTTTCTGGGTCCAGTACAGCAACAGCACGGCGATACCCAGGCCCACCATGCTGGAGAACAGGTTGATCCGCGCCTTGAGCGGGCGGTGCTTCTCGCCGAGCATCAGCATCAGCGCGGCGGTCAGCAACGGCAGCAGGATCGGCGCGATGATCAGTTGATTCATCCAGGTCATTCCTTGGGCTCCCGGCCGTCCACATGGTCAGTGCCGGTCAGGCCCCGGGATGCCAGCAGCACCACCAGGAACAGTGCGGTCATGGCGAAGCTGATCACGATTGCCGTCAGCACCAGGGCCTGGGGCAGCGGATCGGTGTAGTTGAGCAAGTCTTGCGGCACGCCGTCCTTGATGATCGGCTCTTTACCGATAAACAGGCTGCCCATGCTGAAGATGAACAGGTTGACCCCGTAGGAGAGCAGGCACAGGCCCATCACCACCTGGAACGTCCGTGGCCGCAGGATCAGCCAGACGCCGGAGGCCGCCAGGACCCCAATGGCAATTGCGATGACTTCTTCCATCAGGCGGCTCCTCCTGGGCTGGCAACGGCTTTCGCCTGGTTGCTGGGTTTATGGGCGCGCACCGATTGGTGGCCGAGGGCGGTGAGCATCAGCAAGGTCGAGCCGACCACCATGGCGTACACACCGACGTCGAAGAACAGCGCGCTGGCGACGTGGATGTCGCCCAGCACCGGCAGGCTGAAGTGCCAGGTGTGCGTGGTGAGGAACGGGTAGCCGGCGAGCAGTGCGCCCAGCCCGGTCAACGTTGCCGACAGCAAGCCAAAGCCCATCCAGCGCATCGGCCGCAGGCTCATCTGCGCCTCGACCCACTGGGTACCAGCGACCATGTATTGCAGGATGAACGCGACGGACATCACCAGACCGGCGACAAACCCGCCGCCCGGTTGGTTGTGCCCACGCATGAACAGGTAGAACGAGACAACCAGGGCAATCGGCAGCAGCAGGCGCACCAGCACCGCCGGCACCATCATGAAGCCCAGGGCGGTGTCGCTGGCCTGGCGCGGGTTGATCAGGTCGGTGGCCACGTCGGGTGCCAGTTGGCGCTGTTGCGCGGGCAGTTCCATGCTTTCCTTCGACGGGCGGAAGCGGCGCAGCAGGGCGTAGACGGTCAGCGCCACGGCGCCGAGCACGGTGATTTCTCCCAGGGTGTCGAAGCCCCGGAAGTCCACCAGCATCACGTTCACCACATTGCTGCCACCGCCTTCTGGCAGGGCACGGCTGAGGTAGAAGGAGGAGATGTCGTTGGGCGTCTGGCGGGTCAGCATCGCGTAGGAGAGCAGCGCCATGCCGCCACCGACCACGGTGGACAGCAGGAAGTCCCGCAGGCGGCGGATGCGTGCCTTGCGCAGCGAGCTGGGCAGTGGGGAAACTTCTTCGATCCGCCGTGGCAGCCAGCGCAGGCCCAGCAGGATCAGCACGGTGGTGACCACTTCCACCACCAGTTGCGTCAGCGCCAGGTCTGGCGCCGAGAACCAGACGAAGGTCACGCAGGTCACCATCCCGCACACGCTGACCATGGTCAGGGCTGCCAGCCGGTGGTACTTGGCTTGCCAGGCGGCGCCCAGGGCGCAGGCGATTGCCAGCAGCCACAGGGTGACGAACACGATGGAGCCCGGGATCTTCGGCCGGTCGCCCCAACTGATGCCGCTGTAGAGCATCGGGATCAACCCGGCGATCACCGCCGCCAGCACCAGCAGGAACAGCTGGGTTTGCAGGCGTTTGGTGCTGATGCGTTTTTCGATCTTGCGCACCCCGCGCATCATCACCACCAGGCAGCGCTCGAAGCCGCGCTTGCCATTGAAGTAGCTGATGATCGGCGGGTATTTGAAGCGGCCCAACTTGAGTTGCTTGCGCAGCAGCAGATAGAGCACCACGCCGCCGGACATGGCCACCAGGCTCATGATCATTGGCGCGTTCCAGCCGTGCCAGATGGCGAGGCTGTATTCCGGCAGTTCGCCGCCGACCACCGGCAGGGCCGCTGCGGCGAGGATCGAACCGACCACCTGGGCCGGGAAAATCCCCACCAGCAGGCAGGTAAACACCAGCAACTCCACCGGCGCACGCATCCAGCGTGGCGGCTCGTGCGGGGTGTGGGGCAGGTTGGTGGCCTTGGGGCCGAAGAACACATCCACGGTAAAGCGCAGGGCATAGGCCACGCTGAAGGTACCGGCGATGGTGGCGATGACCGGCAGGGCGATTTCCACCCAGGCGGTGGCGGAGATAAATACGGTCTCGGCGAAGAACATTTCCTTGGACAGGAAACCGTTGAGCAGCGGCACGCCGGCCATGGACGCACTGGCGACCATCGCCAGGGTGGCGGTAAACGGAATCAGCTTGAACAGGCCGCTGAGCTTGCGGATGTCACGGGTGCCGCTTTCGTGGTCGATGATCCCCGCCGCCATGAACAGCGACGCCTTGAAAGTGGCGTGGTTAAGGATATGGAATACGGCGGCGACAGCGGCCAGCGGGCTGTTGAGGCCCAGCAGCAAGGTGATCAGCCCGAGGTGGCTGATGGTGGAGTAGGCCAGCAGGCCCTTGAGATCGTTCTGGAACATGGCGCAATAAGCGCCGAGCAGCAGGGTAATGGCGCCGGCACCGCCGACAATCCAGAACCACTCTTCGCTGCCGGACAGCGACGGCCACAGGCGGGCCAGCAGGAACACGCCGGCCTTCACCATCGTTGCCGAGTGCAGGTAGGCCGACACCGGCGTCGGTGCAGCCATGGCGTGGGGCAGCCAGAAGTGGAAGGGGAATTGCGCGCTTTTGCTCAGGGCGCCGATCAGCACCAGGGCGAGCATGATCGGGTACAACGAATGGGCACGGATCTGATCACCGGCAGCCAGGACCTGGTCCAGGTCGTAGCTGCCGACGATATGCCCGAGCAGCATCACCCCCGCCAGCAGGCACAAGCCGCCCGCGCCGGTGACCATCAGCGCCATATAGGCGCCACGCCGGGCATCGGCGCGGTGGTGCCAGTAGCCGATCAGCAGGAACGAGAACAGGCTGGTGAGCTCCCAGAAAAACACGATCTGGATCAGGTTGCCGGAGATCACCAGGCCGAGCATCGCACCCATGAAGGCCAGGAAAAACGCGAAGAAGCGCGGCACCGGGTCTTCCGGCGACATGTAATACCGGGCGTACAGCGACACCAGGGTCCCGATGCCCAGCACCAGCATCGAGAACAACCAGGCAAAACCGTCCATGCGCAATACGAAGTTCAGCCCGAGGCTGGGCAACCACATGAATTCTTCACGTATCACGCCACCATGGGCGATCTGGGGGTAGAGCAGGGCGACTTGAACCGTCCCGACCAGGGCCACAAGGCCGGCCAGCAGGGACTCTGTGTTGCGTGCGTTGTGCGGCAGCAAGGCCGCCAGACAGCTGCCGATAAAAGGCAGAAGCAGTAGAACTATCAGGGACATAGGCTTCTAATCTGCGGGAGTTTGGGATGCATCATACGTGCCGGAATCTTGATCACCAAACGGCAAGATGTGGCAGGATCCTACAAGGTAGGCTGAAAAAGGCTGTTTGGCATTGTTTCAATGCCCGTATCCAGGACAGGTATGCTGTTCAAAGGTTTTTTTCAGCCTGTTGCATAAGGACGTGTGATGACCCAGCGATTGCTCCACCTTGACCATGTCGCCTGCAGCCTGCCGGATGGACGCAGCCTGTTCGACAACCTGAACCATGCCTTCAGCGCCCGGGCGACCGGCCTCGTGGGGGCCAACGGGACTGGCAAGTCCTTACTGGGCGCAATGCTCGCCGGCACCCTGCAGCCCACCCGCGGGCATGTGCGCCGTGAGGGCAGTGTGTACGCGGTGACGCAACTGCTGGAGCCCGAACGCTATCCCAGCGTGGCGGCGCTGGCAGGTGTCGACCAAGTGCTGGCAGCGTTGGCGCGCATCGCCGAGGGCAGCGTGGACGAACAGGACCATGCACTGGCTGTTGATCAATGGGATTGCGCGCCTCGACTGGCGGCGGCCCTGGAGCAAATCGGCCTGGGGCACTTGACTGCCGACTCGCCAACCGCGGCCCTCAGTGGCGGCGAACGCCAGCGCGTCGCTTTGCTGGGCGCCTGGTTGTCGAGGGCAGACTGGTTGATCCTCGATGAGCCCAGCAACCACCTGGACATCGATCAGCAGCACAAGCTTGCCCAGCAGATTGATCGCTGGTCCGGCGGCCTGGTGCTGATCAGCCATGATCGCGGGCTGCTGGAGCACATGGATGAGATTGTCGAACTGTCGCCCAAGGGCTTGGCGGTGTACGGCGATAATTACAGCCACTATGCGGCGACACGAGAGCAGGAGCAGCAGGCGTTCCAGTCGGCGTTGCAGGGGGAGCGCGCGCACGCCAAACGTGAACAACGTGAAGCGGTCATCCAAATGGAGCGTCAGCAACGCCGCAATGCCCGGGGCGACCGCCAGGCCCGGGATGGCAACCAGACCAAACTGATCACCAACGCCCAGAAAGAGCGCAGTGAAAACAGCCAGGGCAAGTTGCGCCTCAACCAGCAGCTGGCGCGTGAGCAGCAACAGCAACGGATCGCCGAGGCGCGTGCGCGGTGTGCGCCCGAGATCCAGCGCATGATGCTGTCGCCGGAAAGCGTGGTGCCCCAGGGCAAGCTGGTGTTGCAACTCAACGAGGTGGTGCTGCCGTTTGGCAGCCCGGCACCGATCAATCTGACCCTGACCGGCCCGATGCGCATGGCGATCCTGGGAGCCAATGGCAGTGGTAAGTCGACCCTGTTGCGGGTGATTGCCGGCCAGTTGCCGGTGGCTGCCGGCGAGCTGGTGCGCAGTTGCCACATCGGCTGGCTGGATCAACACGCCGGGCTGGAGCACCCCGAACGCACGGCGGTGCAATGGCTCTACGAAAGTAATCCGCTACTGCCGCAAAGCGAAGCGCGTACACGGCTGGCGCAAATGGGCATCGATGCCGACCGGGCGGTCCTCGATACGCGCCAACTGAGCGGTGGCGAGCGCCTGAAAATTGCCCTGGCCGCACAGCTCTACGCCGAGCATCCGCCGCAATTGTTGTTGCTGGACGAACCCGACAACCATCTGGATTTGCCCAGCCGGATTGCCCTGGAGCAAATGCTCAATCAGTACCAGGGCGCGCTGATCGTGGTGTCCCATGACGAGGCGTTCCTGCAGGCCATCAACCTGGACGGTGAGTTGCGCCTCTGAGGCCGTTCAACCCTGGTTTTCATGTTCCAGTTCGGCCTGGGGCTCGGCGAGCCGCTGCCGGCGGGTTTTCATCTCACTGACAATCACCGCCGCCACGATCAACGCCGCGCCCACCATGGCAATCGGCGGGAAGCGCTCCCCGGCAATCCGCCCGACTACGCCGGCCCACACCGGCTCCCCGGCATAAATCAGCGTGGCGCGAGTCGGCGAGACGCTTTTCTGCGCCCAGTTCATCGCCACCTGAATCACCGCGCTGGTCAGCCCCAGGCCCACCGCGCTGAACAGCAGCAACCAGGAAAACCCCGGCAGCGCCTCGCCCATCGGCACCACCATCAGGAACGACAGCACCGACGCCGTGGCCAGTTGCACCACCGTTACCCGGCGTACATCCACCTGCCCGGCAAAGGCGCTGATCAGGATGATCTCGGCGGCAATCGCTACCGCACCGATCAACGTGGCGATTTCACCGGGGCTGAAATTCAATGATGCCCCGGCCGGGCCGGTCAGCAGCATCAGCCCGGTAAACGCGAGCATGATGCCGATGCTCGGCATCAACCCCGGCCGCCGTCCCAGTACCAGCCATTGCAGCAGCGGCACGAATGGCACATACAGCGCAGTAATAAATGCCGACTGGCTGCTCAGGATCGTCTGCAAGCCAATGGTCTGCAAACCGTAGCCGAACATGATCGCCACACCGATAAAGCAGCCAGCCTTCAATTCAAACAGCGTCAGGTTCCGCAGGCTGCGGAATGAGAACGCCCCGACGATGAGCGCCGCTGCAGCAAAACGCAGGCCGACGAAAAACATCGGGCCGCTGACCGCCATGGCGTGCTGCACCAGCAAAAAGGTGCCGCCCCAAAACATGGTGATCACCACCAATACACATTCGGCTTTGCTGAAACGGGAAAACAATGGGGAGGTGGTCATGGCGGCTCGGTCTTGCACAGGAAGGGCGCGGACCGCACAATGCGCCGCAAGCTGGGCAGTATACTGCGCAACCCCACCCTGTGAGCAATATAGTGCACAAAGAAAATCCGCAACGGGCCTCGGTCCTGCAACACGTCAGCCAGAACGTTCGGCGCCTGCGCCATGCGGCTGAGTTGAGCCAGACGGCGCTGTCCGAAAAATCCGGCGTCAGCCGGCGCATGCTGGTGGCAATCGAGGCGGGGGAGAAAAACGTCAGCCTGTCGACCCTCGACCGGGTGGCCGAAGCCCTGGACGTGGCCTTCAGCGACTTGATCCAGGCCCCGGATGCCGCTGATCACAGCCGTATCAACGAACTGGCCTGGGCCGGTGACATCCCCGGCAGCAAAGCCGTGCTGCTGGCCAAGGCCACCGCGCGTCGCGAGGTGGAACTATGGGAGATGCGCCTGGAGCCCGGCGATCGCTACATGCCTGAACCGGACCCCGAGGGTTGGAGCGTGCAGTTGTTTGTGTTCGAAGGCACCCTGACGCTGGTGCTGGGGGATGAGGAAAAAAACGTCGCCACCGGTGAGTTCCTGATGTTCGCCAGCCGCTACCTTCACGCCTATCGCAATGACGGCGACGTGGCGGTGCGGTTTGTGCGCAACGTGGTGATTTAAGACTCTTGGCTTTGAGTGTTGTCAACTGTCAGATTTCACAGCTTACATCAGCGTTGGATTGAATCTAGTGTGGGAGTTACTGCTCAGAGAACTGGCTCAATCGGAGCGCGGGCGGAAGGGGCAGTTGGCTTCACTAAATGGAGAGCACACTGATGACAGCGCAAGACTCAAAGCACATCAAGAGTAGTGACTTGCTTCCCCGTCCACGCATTAATCCCTCTCACGGGAACCATGTGAATTATCCCGAGATGCAGGGTGGGCAAGCCTCGATCATTATTCCCGCGTATCCGGGACTGGCCATTGGGCAAACAATCAGGTGGACGGTCAGGGGGAACGGCTTGCTGTTTGGTCACATCGAGGTAAAGTCGCTGGAGCACCAATACAAAGATGTTGTGAACGGTATTGTCTTCCGCCGTGAGGTGGTGGAGGCAAAATATAGCGTGCGTCAAGATGGACATGACGAGCGCCGTTCTGACCATAGTTTTTATATCGTGGACGACCGTCCTGCCGACGCCTGAGTGGTAGTGAGTTGGCTTTCAATACCGAAGTCAGTGTCGCCGGTATTGAAAGCCACCACGGGGCCTTGCTCCCGGATGATCAACTGTTGGCAGCGCAACAGTGGTTGGACACTTTGCTGTTTTGAACCGCCAACGACTTCCCTGATATACCGGCAACCCGCTGATTTCATTGCACATTGCATTCGGGCACGACTCCTGCAATCACTCCAGTATCTCTCTGGAGCCTGGAGTCGGCCCATGTCAGCCCAACCCCTACAACCTGCTCACATCATCCGTTCGGACGCCGAGGCCATTGCGGTTGCCACCGAGTTGGCCAAGCGTTTTGCCGTGGACGCCGGCGTGCGCGACCGCGAGCGACGCCTGCCGGTGGCCGAGCTGGACGAATTCTCTGCCAGTGGCCTGTGGGGCATCACCATTCCCAAGACCTACGGCGGCGCGGGAGTGTCCTATGTGACGGTGGCCGAGGTGATCAAGCTGATCTCCGCCGCCGACCCGTCCCTGGGGCAGATTCCGCAGAACCACCTGGGCGTCGTCGACATCCTCCTGCAAACCGCCAGCGAGGAGCAAAAGCAGCACTACTTCGCCAAGGTCCTGCTGGGCTATCGGTTCGGCAATGCCTTCTCCGAAGCCAAGAGCAAGAACGCCGGCACGTTTGACACACAAGTGCGCTTTGACGGCGACAGTGCGTACATCAACGGCGAGAAGTTCTACTGCACCGGCGCACTGTTCGCCCATATCGTGCCGACGGTGGGCGTCAACGAAAAAGACCAGGCGTTCATCGCCTTTGTCGAACGGGACGCGCCGGGCCTGCAAGTGATCGACAGCTGGGACGGCTTCGGCCAGCGCACCACCGCCAGCGGCGGCGTGACCCTCGACGGTGTGAAGGTGCCGCTGAGTGCGGTGATCCCCGCCCACCAGGCCTTCGACCAGCCCACCGCCAACGGCCCGATTTCGCAGATCATCCAGGCGGCCGTCGACACCGGCATCGCCCTCGGGGCCCTGGAACAAGCCAAGATTCATGCACGCCAGGCCCGGCCCTGGATCGACAGCCAGCAGGATCACGGCTGGCAAGACCCGTTCACCATCGCCGCCATCGGCGACCTGGAATGGCGGGTCCACGGCACCGAAGCGATCCTCGCCAAGGCCGGCATTGCCGTCGACCAGGCCCTGGCCAACCCCAACGAAGACACCGTGGCCAATGCCTCGTTGGTCGTCGCCCAGGCCAAAGTGCTGTCGGCGGAAACCGCCTTGCTCGCCAGCAGCAAACTCTTCGAACTGGCCGGCACCCGCTCGGTGTCCGGCAAGCACAACCTCGACCGCTTCTGGCGCAACGCACGTACCCACACCCTGCACGACCCGGCCCGCTGGAAATACCACCTGATCGGCAACTTCGTGCTCAACGGCGTCAAGCCCGCACGCCATGCCTGGAACTGAGGAGCTGCATCCATGACCGCACTGAATCAGGCGCGCCAACTGCTGGAAAGCACCCGGCGCTTTGTCGAGAAAAGTGATGACCCCTACGTGATCAGCCGCTTTGGCGATTTGCAGATTCGCGTGGAGGTAGCGGCTGCTTTGTTTGAGCGTGCCGAAACCCACCCAGGCCCGGTGGCCCTCACAGAAGCCCAGATAGCGGCTGCCGAGGCCCTCATCGCTGTCAGCAACGCCGAATTCGAACTCACCGGCCAGCGTACTGCGCTGCCGCCGACCCTTGATGATCCCCTGCGCTGGAAATACCAGATTGTCGGCAACTACCACCTCAACGGTGTCGCCCCCCGGAGTAACGTTTAATGCCTCGTGAAATCCGTTTGAATGCCTTCGACATGAACTGTGTCGGCCACCAGTCGCCGGGCCTGTGGGCCCACCCGCGTGACCGCTCATGGCAGTACAAGGACCTGGAATATTGGACCGACCTGGCAAAAATTCTCGAGCGCGGCAAGTTCGACGGCCTGTTCATCGCCGACGTGCTGGGCATCTACGACGTCTATAACGGCAACGGTGACGCAGCGATTCGCCAGGCGACCCAGGTGCCGGTCAACGACCCGCTGGCGCTGATCGCACCCATGGCGCTGGTCACCGAACACCTGGGTTTTGGCCTCACCGCTTCACTGTCCTTCGAACACCCGTACCCGTTCGCCCGGCGCCTTTCCACCCTCGACCACCTGACCAAGGGCCGCGTCGGCTGGAACATCGTCACCTCGTACCTGGAAAGCGGCGCGAAGAACCTCGGCCAGAAAGCCCAGACCGAACACGATGCGCGCTACGACTACGCCGAGGAATACCTGGAGGTTTGCTACAAGCTCTGGGAAGGCAGCTGGGAAGAGGGCGCGGTGTTACGCGACCGCGAACGGCGGATCTTCAGCGACCCGAGCAAGATCCACGAGATCCGCCACGTCGGCAAACACTTCCAGGTGCCCGGCATTCACCTGTGCGAACCGTCGCCACAACGCACGCCGGTGCTGTACCAGGCCGGGGCGTCGAGCCGTGGCAAACAGTTCGCCGCCGAACAGGCCGAATGCGTGTTCGTTGCCGCACCGTCGAAAGTGCTGCTGAAGAAAACCGTTGCCGATATCCGCCGCCGTGCGGCCGAGGCGGGGCGTGACCCGAAGAAAATCCTGATCTTCAACTTGCAGACCGTGATCGTTGGCGAGACCGATGCCAAGGCCAAGGCCAAATTCGACGAATACAAATCCTATGTCAGCTACGAAGGCGCGATGGCCCTGATCTCCGGCTGGACCGGCATCGACTTCAGCCAGTTCAAGCCCGATGAACCCCTCAAGCATGTGCATACCAACGCCATTCAATCGGCGGTGGAAGCCTTCTCCACTGCCGACCCGAACAAGGTCTGGACCCCGAATGAACTGGCAGACTGGGTCGGCATCGGCGGCTTCGGCCCGTTGTTCGTCGGCGGCCCGGAAACCGTGGCCGATCTGTTGCAGGAATGGGTTGAAGAGACCGATGTGGACGGCTTCAACCTGGCCTATGCACTGACCCACGAGACTTTTATCGACGCGGTCGAGTTGCTGGTGCCCGAGTTGCAGAAGCGCGGCGTGTACAAGACCGAATATGCCCAGGGCACCCTGCGGGAGAAATTGTTTGGGGACGGCGCGCGGTTGGCGGACAACCATCCGGGGGCCAGCTATCGTGATTTGTCGGGTGTACATAAAACAAATGTGGGAGCGGGCTTGCTCGCGAATGCGGACTGACATTCAGCATTGATGTTGCCTGACGCACCGTTTTCGCGAGCGAGTCGAGCCGTCCCACCGCCGCCCACATAAATCCGGCCAGCGGACCACCGCATGCTTGTTTCACCAATAGGAGCATCACCCTATGAGCGTGCATGAACTTGAACTGGCGCTGGATGTGGAATGGCCCGCCGAACGGGTTACGGTGTTGCCCGAGGCGTTGGCGCAGTTGCGCCATTGGGCACAAGTGACCCCGTTGCACAGCGCCCTGCGCCACAAGCGTGACGGCCAGTGGTATGCCTGGCGCTGGATCGATGCGTTGCGGGATGTCGAGCGCCTGGCTGATGGCTTGCGTCAGCAGGGCTTTACCGAGCAGTCGCGGCTGGCCCTCAGCGGTGCCTTCGAACCCGGCCTATTGCTGCTGGCCCTGGCCGCCCAGGTGATCGGTGGCCAGATCCTGACCCTGGCGGATGACCTCGAGCCCGCTGCCCTGCAGCAACAAGTGTGGCGCATCCGGCCTACCCACGCGTATGTCCCTGGGTTCCAGACGTTGGCGATGGTGCGACGGATCGACCCTGTGGACACCTCACAACGGCTCTGTCGCTGGTGGCAGCCTTCGGGCAAGACCGAATTGTGGAGCGGGGAAAGCACCCATTGGCAAGGCGGCCTGGCGACGGTGCTGGAGCAATGGCTGATTAGCGGCCAGAGCCTGGGCTTCCCGCAGTCGGGCTGAACTAGGCGTCCCGGGTCGATGTGCTGGATACTGCACGGGGCGATTTTTACCACAACCATTCAGGCAGACAGTAAGGGCGCAATTTCATGAGTGAAACCGAACGCGGACAGGCGACGAGCGCCATTCGCAACGCCGATGTGCTGATTGTCGGCGGCGGCCTGAGCGGGACGATGCTGGCGGTGCAGTTGCTGCGCCTGCCGGGCACGCGGCAGATCCTGGTGATCGAGCCGCGCCAGGAACTGGGGCGCGGCGAGGCCTACAGTGCGGTAGAGCTTGGGCACACCTTGAACGGCAACGCCGCGCGCATGAGCGTCGACCCGGACAACGCCGATGACCTGACCCAGTGGCTGACCGCCTACATCGCCGGCGGCGGCTGGCCCGAGTCGGACCAGCAGCACGTGCCCATCAGCGAACTGTTTCCGCCCCGCGGGATTTTTGGCCTGTACGCGCAGCAGCGGCTGGCCGAGGCCAAGGCGATTTCCGCGTCGACCGTCGAGCACATTCGCGCCGAGGTGACAGACCTTGAGGTGGATGAACACGCCACACGGCTGACCTTGAGCGACGGCCAGCAACTGCGCGGTGCCTGTGCGGTATTGGCCACCGGCATGTTCCCGGCGGCACGCACGCCACAGACCGAATCCAGCGGCTTGAATGCCGCTGCCGTCGACCCGTGGGATGTATCGGCCATGACCCAACTGGACCCGCAATCCACCGTGCTGATCATCGGTTCCGGGCTGACCATGGTGGACGCCGTGGTGTCCCTGGAACAGGCCGGCCATCGCGGGCCCATCGAGATTTTTTCGCGCCACGGCCTGTTGCCCCATGTCCGTCGGCAGCCGCCGGCCTGGGTCGACTTCCTGGGAGAAGACCACAGCCTGCGCAGCCCCCGGCAATTGCTGCGGGAGGTGCGGCGCCAATGCCGGCTCGCGCTGGAGCAGGGGATTGACTGGCAAGCGCCGCTGGACACCGTGCGTGCCAACATCGGGCGGTTGTGGAGCCAGGCCAGCGAGGGTGAGAAACGTCAGTTCGTGCGGCATGTGCGGCCCTGGTGGGAAAGCCACCACCACCGTTCGCCGCCGTTGAGTGCCGAGTTGGTGGCGCGGTTGCATGGGGAAGGGCGGCTGCGGATCCGGGCGGCTTCGTACAAGGGGCTGGTGCCTTCGCAAGGTGAGGTGACGATCCGCCTGCGTCATCGTGGAGAGCAGGATGTGGTGCAGGTGTCGGGGGCAGCGCTGATCAACTCCAGCGGGATTGAATATGACTGGCGGCGCGTGGCCCGGCCGTTGCCCAGGCAGTTGCTCAAGCGCGGGCTGATTCAGCCCGGGCCGTTGGCGTTGGGGATTGCGGCGGATGTGTCGGGGGCGGTGCTGGATGCCCACGGGAATGTCAGCCGGCGGCTGTTTGCCATGGGCCCGCCGTTGCGCGGGATGTGGTGGGAAAGTACCGCAGTGACGGATGTCGCGATTCAGGCCAAGGCGCTGGCCGCGAGGTTGGCACACCTCTAAATCTTATGTGGGAGCTGGCTTGCCTGCGATAGCGGTGGGTCCGCTGCATCTTTATCAACTGAGAGATTGCTATCTCGGGCAAGCCAGCTCCTACAGGTCGGGTTCATGGACCGACCTTCACAAACCCAGGCTTCAACCCAAACACTTCAACCCCCTGGGCCGTCGACTGCCCGGTGGTCACCGTCACCCGCTCCACCGGTTTATCCATCGCTGCCCGATATTCCACCGTCATCACCCCATCCCCGCGACTGATCGCCTGGGCCGGTACGACAATCGCCTGGTCATTGTTGTAGGTCACAATGGTCAACCGCGCACTCATCCCCAACCTTACCCGTTGCAACTGTTGCGGGGTCAGCTTGGGAATCGACAGGGTCACCGGAAACTGCGCGCTGCCCTGGCTGTCGCTGGCAATCGCCAGGCCACTGACCACGCTGACCGACCCCGTCAGCCGTTCCCCATCAAACCCGTCGCCCATCACCTCCACCGCCTGCCCTTGGTGCAACTGGTTGATGTCCAGCTCCGACACCTTGGCGACGATTTTCAGTTTCTCGATATTCGCCAGTCCAAACAGCACCTGGCCCTGGCTGACCTTGCTCCCGGCCTGCACCGGCGCGTTATTGCCCCCGCCGCCCTGGGTCGATGAATTACTGCCCGGCGCCGGCACCACAATGCCGGAGAACGGGGCCTTGACTTCCTTGCCGTCGAGCAGGGTATGCAGGGCGTCATATTTCACGGTGGCGTTGGTCAGCTCCATATCGGCGATCTGCCGGTATTCGCCCTTGCCTTGTTCAACGGTCTGTTGCAGCTCAGCGCGGGCGGCCGTCAGGTCGAGTTGTTGCTGGGTGGCCTGCTGTTTCAGGTCGTCGAGTTCGTTGCGCGGGATGATGCCGCGCTTGAACAGGTTTTCGCTTTCGGTGAGTTTGCGCTGGGTGTTGCTGGCGGTCATTTCGGCAGTGCGCAGGGTGCGGCGGGCACGCCCGACTTGCTGGCCGCTGTCCCAGTCCTGCATTTCCTGCACCGTGCGCCGGGCCTTGAGCTGGGCGGAGAGGGCGTCGCGCAGTTGCACTTCGAGGGTGGCCGGGTCCATGCGCAGCAGCACCTGCCCGGCCTCGACCCGCTGGCCCTGTTCCACCAGGTTGGCCTGCACATTACCGTCGAACGGCGCGGTGAGGGTGATGGTGGTGTCAGGCTCGATCTTGCCCACCAGGCCGATCTGATGCACCAGCGGGTCGACCTTCACCGCCAGCCACTGCTCGGCGTTGCCGGGCTGGTTGGCGGCCGGGCTTTGACGGCTGAGCAGCGAGACGCCGACGCCGGCCACCAGCACAATCAACACGACGCCCAACAGGCGCTTCTTATTAGTAGTCATTGAGGGCGATTTCCCAACTTTCCAGCGTCATGCCCAAGGTCAAGTCGAGCTGAGTCTGGGCGTTCAAATAGGCAATCAGCGCATTGAGCCGCGAGTTCTCGGCGTTGCGCAGGTCGGTTTCGAAACTCAATACCTGGAAGTTCGTGGAGCGCCCGGCGCTGAGTTTTTCCCGTTCGATTTCGATCTTGCGCTTGGACAACTCTACCGCCCGCTGGGAAATTTCATACTGGCGCCAGCGAGTGCCCAGGTCGCGCACCACATCGTTGACGTCGCGCTCCAGTTGCTGGCGGGCGTCGGCGATGATGATCTCCTGGTTTTCCACATCGACCCGCGCGTGCACCTCGGCCTGGCGAGTGCTGATGTCGCCGATGGGAATCTGCACCTGCACGCCCGCGTAGCTGTCCCAGCGCCGGTTGCTGTTGTAGCCGTTATCGTCATTGGTGGCGGCCCGAATCTGGTTGGCACCGGCCACCAGGTCCACTTGCCAGCGGCCGGAGTCCTTGGCGATCACCAGGTTGAGGTCGGCCTGCTGGCTGCCGAGCAGGGTGGCGAGGTATTCCGGCTGCTGGTTCTGCGCCAGCACGAAAGCCTGGCGTTTATCGATGTCCATGGGCCTGGCTTCAAGGGCCTCGGTGGCGCGGATCGGTGTCGACAGGTCGAGGGCCAGCAGGCGCAGCAGGGCCAGGCGGCTGGTGTCCAGTTGGTTCTGGGCTTCTTCCACCCCCAGTTGCTGGGTGGCGATATCGGCTTCGGTCTGCACAATCTCGAACTCGGCCATACGCCCGGCGCTGATCAGCGCCTTGTTCACTTCAAGCAAGGTGCCGGAGCGCTTGAGGGCGTCCTGCACGATGCTCAGTTGTTCCTGGGCTCGCAGCAACTCGCGGTAGGTGGCGATGATGTTGCTGATGGTCTGCGCCACGTTGGCCTTGAGGTTCAGGCGGTTGGCCTGTTCCGACAGGCGTGACAGGCGCAGCGGGGCGGTGGTGGCGTCCCAGCCGGCACCGCGCATCAGTGGCTGGATCACTGACAGGTCGAGGCCGTCGCTGCGGTAGCGTCCGGCGCGATCGGCGTTGTTCAGTTGCTGGGTCCAGTTCATGCTCAGGCGCGTGCCGTACTCACCGAGCAAGGTGGCATTAGGCGCGAGGTTAGCGTTGCGGGAGCTGTCTTCAGTGCCTTTAGTCGTGCGGTAGTAGCTGTTCAGGGTCAGCTTGGGGTTGAACGTGTCTTCAGCTACCCGCAGGTCGAATTTCTGCGCCACCCGTTGCAGGTACGCGCTGCGAATCGCCGGGTTGTTGCGCAGGCCCAGGTACACCGCATCCCCCAGGGTCAGGGTGGTGGACTGGGCATTCAGCGACACGCTGCGTTCATAGCCACTGCGGGTGGTACTGGGTGCGGAGGGGCGAATCACCACGTCGGCGGCCACGCTGTGCAGGCTTACCAAGGTGGTCAACAACAGCAGGCGTTTATTCATCGCGCAGGGCCTCCACCGGCTGCAGCCGCGAGGCCGACACCGCCGGATAGATCCCGAAAAACAGCCCCACCAGCAACGTGCTGCCGACCCCGAGCGGCAGCGCGGCCACCGCCAGGGAAAACTGCCAGCCGGACAGCCTGGCATACAGGTACGCGGCGGTCATGCCCAGTACCGCGCCGCATACCGCACCCACGGCGGTCAGGGTCACGGCTTCCAGCAGGAACAGGTTGCGAATGTCGCGCTGGCGCGCCCCGAGGGCCATGCGAATCCCGATTTCCCGGCGCCGCTCCGAGACGTTCATCAGCATCACGTTCATCACGCCGACGCCGCCGCCCACCAGGGAGATCGCGCCCAGGGCCAGCAGCAGGTAGGCGAAGGTCCGGCTTTGGCGGGTCATGCCATCGATCATTTGCTGGGGCACCTGAATGTCGACATCGTGGTCGGAGAGCTGGGCTCGCAGTGCCACGGCTGAGTCCTGGGCGAGGCGTTCCATATCCTGGCCGGGGGTGGCACGGATGATCACGTTGCCGATTTGCGGGCTGGCGTAGATCCGGCGCATGCCCGGGGCGGGGACGAACAGCGATTCGTTGGCCTGTACGGGAATCAGCATTGCCCGGGGCTGGCTGTGCAGAATGCCCACGATCAGGAACAGGTAATCGTTGATACGTACCCGGTCGCCCAGTTGCAGCGGGTCGCCGGGCACGCTCAAGGCCTGGACGACCTGGTCACCGACGACCGCATAGGTTTCCCCAGCATCGAAACTCGACAGGAAGCGCCCGTCGCGCACCGACAGGCGCATGGCATCCTTGAGGTCCGGCGTACTGCCGACGAGGCTTGCGTTCCAGGTACGGCCATGGAACACCACTGGCCCGCTGAACAGCGAGACCGCACCGATATGGGCAATGCCGGGAACGCTGCGGCGCACGGCTTCCAGGTCCAGGCTGGCGGGCATTTGCGCAGTGCTGGCACCCCTGGGCGGGAATTGCGCCACCAGGGTGTCGGTGCCCATGTCCTTGAAAATCATCGCCGCGTCTTCGGCGGCGTTGTGCCCGATATTGATCAGCGCCACCACCGAGGAACTGCCGATGACGATGCCCAGCAAGGCCAGGATCGAGCGCTTGCCCAGGGTGCGCAGGCTGACAAACGCCTCGTGCAGCAATTGGCTCAGGCTTTGTTCGACCCGCAGGCTCATAGGCGCCCGGCCTCTTGCACCACGCCATTGCGCACCAGGATCTTGCGATTCAGGCGTTCGGCAATGTGCGGGTCGTGGGTGACGATGATCAGCGTCACCTGCTGCTCGCGGTTGAGCGCCAGCAACAGGTCCATGATCTCCTGGGCGGTGGTGCTGTCGAGGTTGCCGGTGGGTTCGTCGGCGAGGATCACCGACGGGTTGCCGACCAATGCCCGGGCGATGGCGACCCGTTGGCGCTGGCCGCCGGAAAGGTCGGCCGGGCGATGGTGGGCGCGCTCGGCCAGGCCCACCTGGTCGAGCATGCGCAGGGCCTGTTCCACCGAGTCGTGGCGTGACACGCCGCGGTAGCTCAGGGGCAGGGCGACGTTGTCCAGGGCACTGAGGCGTGGCAGCAGGTTGAAACTCTGGAAGACGAAACCGATCTGCTGATTGCGGATCGCCGCCAGTTGATCGGGGCTGGCGCTGAAGATGTCATGGCCGGCAAAGCGGTACTGGCCGCAGTCGGGCAAATCCAGCAGGCCGAGAATATTGAGCAGGGTACTTTTGCCGGAGCCGGAGGCGCCGAGGATGCCGCAGCTGTCACCGGTTTCGATGGCCAGGCATACATCATTGAGAATCGACAGGTGTTGACCGGCCAGCTGATAGCTTTTGCCGATGCCTTGCAAGGAGATAAAGCCTGGGTGCGCGGGGGTATCTGTCATCATGACTACGCCTGCAGCCTCGACAGCGCCGTGCTTCCCCCGAAAATCCTTGTAACAAGTTCAGGAGCTGCCTGGTACACGTCACGGACTGGTTTTATTTCTTGTTTTTAAAATATTGTTTGAATACTAACCGCGATCCAGCCGTTCCGCCAGCCATGGATATAGAGCGGTTTTACCCTTTGAAACGATTCTTCAAAGGGACGTTTCCGGCACTGCAAAAATCCATCAGCTACCCTCAATGAGCCCGTTGCTGTTGGCTTTGAATAGTATGGCGCTGTGTCACTACTTGCTTTCAGGCAGCGGCCCCGGTATAAAAAATCAAATTAATTTTTAAAACAATATTTCCGCAGTGGAACCCCAATCCCTATGGTCGCGAAGAAACTCAGCGCTCCAAACGTTACCAAGACCCGATTGCTGGATGCGACAGAGGCTCTTTTCATCAAATACGGCTATGACGCTGTTTTGTTGCGGCAGATAACCGAGAGGGCCCAGGTCAATCTCGCTGCGGTGAATTACCACTTCGGGGACAAGGACTCCCTGATGAAAACCCTGCTGATGCAGCGCCTGGAGCCGCTCAACGAGCAGCGCCTGGAGTTGCTCGCCCGGTGCGAAGCCGAATCCGACGGCCCGCTGGATTGCGACACCTTGCTCGGGGTGCTGTTCGCCCCGGCCATGGGCCTGGAACGCAGCGACCCGGCCAGCGGGGAAGGGCGTTCATTCATCCGGTTCCTGGGGCGGGTGTACAGCGACACGTCGCCGTTTATCCAGGAATACCTCAAGGTGCATTACCAGCCGGTGTTCCAGCGCTTCTTCGAAGCCTTCGCCCTGGCGCTTCCGGACTTGCCGCGCAACGAGCTGGGGGTGCGCCTGCAATTTGCCCTCAAGGCGATCTCCGGGGTGATGGCCGGTACCGAGCTGCGTTTGCTGATGAACTCCATGAGCCTGGGACGCCCGGCCACGGATGCCGAGGTCATGGCCAAGCTGATTACCCTGGTGTCGGCGGCGATTCGTGTGCCGCAGCAAAGTCCTGAAGCCGAAACGGCCCTGGCGCGGGTGCTCGATACCCAGCGCGCGATACGTGAGCAAGCGGCGTCGCCTGTCAACAAGGTGGCTCGTTGACCCATCAAGACCGGCTCGCAATGAGCCGGTTTGCTTCGACTCCTCTCTCCAGAAACCGTGTGGCCACTCAAATCCCGGGCAAAAAAAACCCGCTGGGGCGGCGGGTTTTTAACTACAACGTTTGTAACGGATGAGGCTTTACCCTACGTCTCTGGATGTGAATAAAACGTGAAAAATATGTAAGAGAAAGTGTGAAATCTATTGGCTTGTGTAATCCCGACAAATGGCAGTCAGCGTTTACTGTGAACCTGGCCGATAAAGTCTACAAGGTACTCACTCACCCGTTCCGGCGCATCCTCCATCAGAAAGTGCCCGGCGTTTTCCACCACCTGCAGCACGGCCCCACGGATGTCGTTGCGCAGGCGCCCACGACGCGGCGCTGACGCATTTCAATCCGGTGCAGTTACAAGGTTCCATCCGCCTGGGCGCCACCGAACAGGTGCCGATGGCCGAGTTGTCGAACTTGCTCGGCCAGTTTTCCCGGCAACACCGCCAACTGGATGTGCGAATTGTGGTGGAGCAGAGCCACGTGCTTCGCCAGGCCCTGGTGGACCGTGAGCTGGACCTGGCGCTGCACCAGGATTTCATCCCGCGTATCGAAGCGCGGGACCAATTGCTGTGGACCGAACAGGTGCACTGGTGCGCCCGGCCCGGCTGGCAGCCTGCGCCTGACGAATGCGTGCGGCTGATCGCCTTCGGCCCCGGCTGTTTTTTACCGGCAACTGGCCCAGGAACGCCTGAGCGCCTTGGGCATTCGCTGGCAGGTGGTGGTGGAATGTGGGTCGGTGGAGGGTGTGGTATCGGCCATCGCCGCCGGGTTGGGCATCGGCCTGCTCAGCAGTGACCATCTCGACAAGCGCGTGGAAGTGTATCGCCCCTTCGACCAGCGGATGCCGCTGCCCGAAGTGGCGAACGTGTTGCGCTTTGCCGAGGACAGCCCCGCGCCTCGGTTACAGGCGTTGCAGCAGCTGTTGATACAGGCGCTGCACCGGGGCTGATCAGATTTTCCAGTGGCTGGCGCTCTTGGCCAGGCGCTGGCGCATGGCGTCAATATTGGCTGCCAGTTGCAGGGTCAATAACCGGTAACCGTCCAACGCGTTGACCACCGGCACTTCAAAGGTCTGTTCGTGGGTCGGCGTGGTGCTCGGACGTTCCAGCCGGTCGGTGGCCCCGGATTGCAACGCCCGCGCCATCCCGATCAACTGCACCCGAATCTGCCGGTGCTCGGCTTTCAACGCCACCTGCATGCGCGCCAGGGCTTCCTTGTCCCGTGGGTCGGGGCGGGTGTTGCCGAGGATCTCCAGGGTGCTGATGCACATCCGCAAATGCCGCTGCAGGGTGTCCAGCTCGGTCATGGAAATCCGCACTTCCTTGGACACCGATGGCATCAGCGAGCGTAGTTGCAGCATCGCGGCGTTCAGGCGATTCAGCAGCTTGAGGTGTTCATCATCGGTGACCGATTGGCCGCTGATGATCCGGCTATAAATCGCCGCGCAATCGCGCAAGGCACTGGCCAGGTTGTAGCGCCAGGAATACACCGCATACAGCGGCAGGGCGAAGGAAAACGCCAGGGCCAGGACGATGCCGATCAGGATGTCGACCGTGCGCCACAACCCGTCCGATATCGGATTATCGCCATGGCCCGCAACGATAAATACGGTGATGGCCGACAGCAACGCGATGTATCCGCCCTTGCCGATGGCGTGATAGGAAAAGAACCCGCACACCACCGACATCAGCAAATACGTCAACAGCGGTTGCCCCAGATACGCCTGTTGCAGCACCAGCAGCAAACCGACGCTGGCGCCGATCAACGTGCCGTAGGCGCGCTCGACGGCTTTCTTGCCGATATTGCCGTGGTGCTGCAAACCGCCGATCACGATCAGCATCGTCACCGAGGCCCACTCACCATGGGGCAGGTTGATGCCGGTGGTGAGCAGGATCGTTGCGAGCAACCCAATGGAAACCCGCACCGCGTGGATCAACTTGGCGTGACGGTAGCGCCGGTACGGGTCCAGCAACGGACGCAGCAAGCGGCGGGCGAAGAGAGGGAGATTCATTGGTATCAGGGTAACCTCGTTGTTCAGGCTTCACTCAGTTCCAATGTGGGAGCGGGCTTGCTCGCGAAGGCGGCGTGTCAGTCAATACATCCGGTGACTGAACCACCGCTTTCGCGAGCAAGCCCGCTCCCACATTTTTAGATCGGTGTCGGGCTCAGAAAATATAGTCAGTGGTCAGAAAGCTCGACGTGCGTTCCTGCAGGATGTCACTGACCAGTTCCTTGTTGCTCGCCTGGAACTTGGTCGCCACCAGGGTACGGATCGAAAACACCCGCAACGCATCATGTACCGACAGCGTGCCCTCGGCCGAGTTCTTGCGCCCGTTGAACGGGAAACTGTCCGGCCCGCGCTGGCACTGGGCATTGATGTTGATCCGGCCCACCTGGTTGGCGAACGCGTCCACCAGGCGCCCGACTTCCCTCGGGCTGGTGCCGAAGATACTCAGTTGCTGGCCGAAGTCCGACTCCAGCACGTAGTCGATCACCGTCTCCAGGTCGCGGTAAGGCACGATCGGCACCACCGGGCCGAACTGCTCCTCGTGGTACACGCGCATCTGCGGGTTCACCGGGTACAGCACCGCCGGGTAGAAAAACGAGCCACGGCTGGCGCCGCCATTCTCGTTCACCACCTTGGCGCCATGGGCCAGTGCGTCGGTCACCAGGCCGCCGAGGTAATCCACCTTGCCCTGCTCGGGCAGTGGCGTCAGCGACACACCGTCTTCCCACGGCATGCCAGGCTTGAGGGTCGCCAGCTTGCGGTTGAATTTCTCGATAAAGCTGTCGACCACGTCCTCATGCACAAACAGGATCTTCAACGCGGTGCAACGCTGGCCGTTGAACGAGAGCGAACCGGTGACAGCTTCGTTGACCGCATTGTCCAGGTCGACCTGCGGCAGCACGATCCCGGGATTCTTTGCATCCAGGCCCAACGCCGCGCGTAGCCGGTGCGGTTTCGGGTGCAGTTTCTTCAAATCGCTGGCGGCCTTGTTGGTGCCGATAAACGCAAAGATATCGATCTTGCCGCTGGCCATCAGCGCGCTGACGGTTTCGCGGCCGCTGCCGTAGATCACGTTGATCACGCCGGCCGGGAAGCTGTCGCGGAACGCCTCCAGCAACGGGCGAATCAGCAGCACGCCGAGCTTGGCCGGCTTGAACACCACGGTGTTGCCCATGATCAGCGCCGGGATCAGCGTGGTGAAGGTCTCGTTCAGCGGGTAGTTGTAGGGGCCCATGCACAGCGCCACGCCCAGTGGCACCCGGCGGATCTGCCCCAGGGTGTCCTGTTCCAGCTCGAAGCGGCTGGAGCGGCGGTCGAGTTCCTTGAGGGCGTTGATGGTGTCGGTGATGTAGTCGCAAGTGCGGTCGAACTCTTTCTGCGAGTCCTTGAGGTTCTTGCCAATCTCCCACATCAGCAGCTTGACCACTGCATCACGCTGTTCGCGCATACGCCGCAAAAACGCTTCGACATGCTGGATGCGATCCACCACGCGCATGGTCGGCCACGCGCCCTGGCCACGGTCGTAGGCGGCCACGGCAGCGTCGAGGGCGGTCAAGGCGGTGTCGGCGTCTAGCAGCGGGGTGCTGCCGATGATCACCGGCGTGTCACCGTCGGTGCCGCGCAACTGCACCGGGCTGCGCACTTCGGCCAAAGGGCCGTTCCACACATGCAACTGGCCGCCGACCAGGTAATCACGTTGTTCGATGGGCGCCGCGAGCCGGAATTGCTCGGGAATCTCGGCGGCAGTGGGAAACAGCTGGGCGAGCAGGTTGTCGGTGGTCATGTCGCTACCCCTGGAATGGTTGCAAAACGTGACTAGAGATTCACCCATCAACGGCCCGTGTGGCAAGGGCTAGACGCATTAACCCGCGAACCTTGGAAAACCTTGAGCACAACCGTGAGCTCGCCGGGTAAACTGCGCGGCTTTCTTGAAGGAGTTCACATGCGTCAGTACCAGCCGGGCATTCTTGCCGCACCGGTGCCGTTGCAGGCACGCCATCTGTTTTTTGCCATTGAGTCGCTGGATGCCGTGCCTGCCGCACTGGATGCGCTGGTGCAGTTGGTGGACGCCAGTGCGGTGGTCGGTTTTGGTGAGCCGCTGGTCAATGCCCTTGGCGCCCGGATTGACGGGTTGCGGGCGTTCCCTCATGTGAGCGGGCCGGGGGCGGAGAATCCGTCGACCCAGCAGGCGCTGTGGGTCTGGTTGCACGGTGTGGATCGCGGTGAGTTGCTGTTGCGCAGCCGGGCGTTCGAGAAGGCCCTGGCGCCGGGGTTTGGTCTGGTGCAGATGACCGAGGGGTTTCGCTACAAGACCGGGTTTGACCTGACCGACTATGAGGACGGCACTGAGAATCCGCATGATGATGCGGCGGTGGAGGCAGCGGTGGCGCAGGGTGGTGCGAGTTTTGCGGCGATCCAGCAGTGGCAGCATGATCTGGATGGGTTTGCGGCGTTGCCAGCTCTGGAGCGGGACCACATTATTGGTCGGCGCCATGGTGATAACGAGGAGCTGGAGGACGCGCCGGAGTCGGCGCACACCAAGCGTACGGCTCAGGAGAGTTTTACCCCGGAGGCGTTTGTGGTGCGGCGGTCGATGCCATGGGCCGAGAATGGTCAGGCGGGGTTGATGTTCCTGGCGTTTGGGCATTCGTTTGATGCGTTTGAAGCGCAACTGCGGCGGATGAGTGGGCTTGAGGATGGGATTGTTGATGGGTTGTATCGCATTAGCAAGCCGTTGACTGGGGGGTATTACTGGTGTCCGCCGGTGCGTGATGGGCGGGTGGATTTGAGCTTGGTGCGCTGAGGGTTTTGTTTTGGGGGCATATCCGTTATTTAGGTAACGGCCACCTATGGTTTCGCTCTTACAGCGAGTCACTTTGCAAAAGCGGCAAAGTAACCAAAACGCTCTGCCCCGCCTGTCGGCAC
>NZ_JBYSWF010000053.1:0-55485 GCF_058780865.1 Pseudomonas sp. GP01-A4 | reverse complement strand
GCCCAACACATTGGCGTATCCTTACCCCTCCACCCCAAGGCCCGATCAAAAAATGCTGGTGATATCCAACAACGTGCACCTCCCCGACGCCGAGATCGAACTGACAGCCATCCGCGCCCAGGGCGCTGGCGGTCAAAACGTCAACAAGGTCTCCAGCGCCGTGCACCTGCGTTTCGACATCCCGGCCTCGTCCCTGCCTGACTTCTACAAGGAACGCCTGCTGGCCCTGCGCGACACCCGCATCACCAGCGAAGGCGTACTGATCCTCAAGGCCCAGCAATACCGCACCCAGGAACAAAACCGCGCCGACGCCCTCGAGCGCCTGGTGGAACTGATCCTCAGCGCCACCAAGGTCGAAAAGAAACGCCGCCCCACCAAACCCACCCTGGGCTCAAAGAAGCGCCGCCTCGAATCCAAGACCAAACGCGGCAGCATCAAGGCCGGCCGCGGCAAGGTGGACTTCTAACTCGCCTGACGTTCTTCGCGATACTTCGGCGCCTGCCGATACAAATACAGGCTCAACAGCAACCCGCCAAACGCCGCGATCGCCGCAAACAGGAAGATCGAGGCAAACCCGAACCCCGCCGCAATCGCCCCGGCCAACGGCCCGGTGATCCCCAACGACAAATCGATAAACAGCGAATACGCCCCCACCGCCGCACCCCGGCTCGAGGCGGGCACCAGGTTGACCGCCTCCACACCCAAGGCCGGAAACACCAGGGAAAAGCCAAACCCGCTCAACGCCGCACCCGCCAACGCCAAATGAGGATCCGGCGCCAGCCACAGCAGCAGCAGCCCCAGCGTCTCCACCGACAAACAGGCAATCGCTACGCGAAACCCGCCAATGCGGTTGATCAAATTGCCGAACAACAACCGCGCCCCGATAAAGCTGGCACCGAACAGGCTCAGGCACAGCACCGCGTTATCCCAATGCTGGGTCGCGTAATACAAGGTGATGAAGGTGGCGATGGTGCCAAACCCGATCGAGCCCAGCGCCAGCCCGCAGCCGTGAGGCAACACGCGCCCCAGCACATGCATGAACGGCAGGCGCTCGCCCACCACGATCGGCGCGGCGACTTTCGGCCAGGCCAGCAGCAGGCCCAGCACCGCCAGCAGGATGATGCTGACGCCCATGCTCCACAGCCCGAAATGACTGACCAGCAACACCCCCAGCGGTGCGCCGATGGCCAGGGCGCCGTAGCTGGCGATGCCGTTCCAGGAGATGACCTTGGCGGTATTCGCCGCACCCACCCGGCCAATGCCCCAGCCGATGGAACCCGAGCCCACCAGGCTTTCAGCGCTGCCCAGCACCAGGCGGCCAATCAGCAGGCTGGTGAGGCTCAGCGCCGGCAGGTGTGACAGCCACGCCGAGAGCAACATGAACACGCCGCTCAACCCGCAACCGGCCAGGCCGTACATGACGGCGCGCTTGCTGCCGCGGTTATCGATGATGCGTCCGGCATAGGGCCGGCTCAGCAGAGTGGCCAGGTATTGCACGCTGATCACAAGGCCCGCGATCACGGCGCCAAAGCCCAGGTCGCTGTGCACATAGCCAGGCAACACGGCCAGGGGAATGCCGATATTCAGGTAGCCGATGAAGGTGAACAAAACGATGGAAACGACTTGCAGCGTGACCGCCATGGGGCGCTGGGTATCTGGCATGGGGAGAGGTCCACTGTCGCAGCAGGAAAAGATAGGCTGCTTATGATACCGATGCTGGGCGCGTGCGGGGGCAGCAAAGCAAACTTTTAGCGATCGGCGGGGTTGAGCAGTTGCGTGGTTACCAACGCGGCGAGGGCGTTTTCCTGGGTGCCGAAGCGCTTGAGCAGGAGGGCCTGTTTTTCCGGGGTGAGGCGGTTCCATACGTCGACCATGTGCAAGGCAGTGTCGAGCAGGGCGGTATCGGGGGTGGTGTCGGTCATGGCGGGGCTCACGGTGTTCAGGCGGTGTGGAAAGCGCGCAATGTCACGCTTTCCACACGGTCTGGGTACGGCTCTCAGTCTTCGCTCTTGCGGTCGACCGGTTTTGCCTCTTTGGGCTCGGGCTTGGTGGCACCGGCCTGTTGCGGGGTTGGCTGCTCAGTTTCGTGCAGGCTTGGGAAGGGGAGATTAGGGATTTCGTGCATCGTCGTCGCTCCTCGCAAGATCTGTTTTATCAATCGCAGGTGATTCCGCGCGTTCAAAAAGCCTGTGCAGGATACAGCACTGTAAATGACAGAAAGATTTTATCTCAGAAAATGAACGCGTCTTCATCCCGCCGCGCAAGTGACGTGGCGCCACAGGGGTGTCGATTGTCATCGTACAACATCACCCTTCACGGATTGACATCGTACTGCGGACTGAATATAACGCTAACAGTTGTATGACGACATATGACGTTACAGTTTTATAGCGCCCGTAATACGGATGCGCTCGGTCGCAGAACGTACGCCTCAAATCTAAAAATAATTAAGGTGAAGCGATGAAAATCAAAGGCATCCGTTGGTGGATGGTCGGGCTGATGACGGTCGGCCTGATTATTAACTACCTGGCCCGCAACACGCTCTCAGTCGCAGCCCCCACGCTGATGACCGACCTGAGCATCTCCACTGAGCAGTATTCCCACATCGTTGTTGCCTGGCAGGTGTGTTACGCCTTGATGCAGCCGATCGCCGGTTATGTGATCGATGCGATCGGTACCAAGATGGGCTTTGCCATCTTCGCCATCTCCTGGTCGGTAGTCTGTGCCCTGGCGGCATTCGCCACCGGTTGGCAGAGCCTGGCAGTGGCCCGTGGCGCACTGGGGCTGACGGAGTCGGCGGGCTTCCCCGGCGGCGTCAAGGCGATTACCGAGTGGTTCCCGGCCAAGGAGCGCTCCGTCGCCATCGGCTGGTTCAACTTTGGTTCGTCGTTTGGTGCGTTGTTGGCGCCGCCACTGGTGGTCTGGGCGATTTTGCACAGCGGCTGGCAGTTGGCATTCCTGATCGTTGGCGGCATCGGCCTGGTGTGGAGCGGGCTGTGGCTGCTGCTGTACAAGCACCCGCGTGACCAGCGCCTGCTGGCCCAGGCCGAGCGTGAGTACATCGAGGCCGGCCAGGAAACCCACCTCAAGGAAGGCGTGCAGAAGAAAGCCAGCTGGAAGCGCATCCTCAAGAGCCGCAACTTTTTCGCCATCGCCTCGGCGCGGATGCTCTCGGAGCCGGCCTGGCAGACGTTCAATGCCTGGATTCCGTTGTACCTGATGACCGAGCGGCACATGAACATCAAGGAAATGGCGCTGTTCGCCTGGCTGCCGTTCCTGGCCGCCGACATTGGCTGTGTGCTGGGTGGCTACCTGAGCCCGTTGTTCCACCGCTACTTCAAGGTCTCGCTGTTCACCTCGCGCAAGCTGGTGATGCTGTTCGGTTGCCTGTGCATGATCGGCCCGGCGTGCATCGGCCTGGTGGACAGTGCCTACACCGCGATTGCTCTGCTGTGTGTCGGCGGTTTCGCCCACCAGACCTTGTCGGGTGCACTGTTTTCCATCGCCTCGGACTCATTCGGCAAGAATGACGTGGCCACCGCCACCGGTGGCGGGCAGATGTGCGGGTTTATCGGGGCTGCGGCATTTACTGCGGTGTTCGGCGTGCTGGTGACCAAGGTCGGCTACAGCCCGCTGTTTGTGGTGCTGGCGATTTTCGACATCATTGCGGCCATCGTGATCCTGATGGTGGCCCGGGAGATCGTCAAAGATCCGGAGCCAGCCACCCAAACCGGTCACGGCGGCACATTGCTGCCGGTTTAACCCTGGCGTTCCATCGCCGCCTTGTAGAGCGAGTTCTTCGGCTGGGCAAACACCCGCGCCAGCATCGGCTCGAAGAAGCTCAGCGGCAGGGTGTCGTAGGCCGGGTCGAACGCCGCCGCGTCGTACTGCGCGCAGAACTCGATGGTTTGCCGGTACTGCGGGTGGTCGCCAAATTGCTCGCGCAGGTGGCGGTCCATCCCCAGGTGGTGGAAGAAGTAGTAGCCCTGGAAGATCCCGTGCTTCTCCACCATCCACAGATTCTCGGCGCTTACGAACGGCTTGAGAATCGCGGCGGCGATGTCCGGGTGGTTGTAGGAACCGAGGGTGTCGCCGATGTCGTGGAGCAGGGCGCACACCACGTACTCTTCATCCCGGCCATCGTGCCAGGCGCGGCTGGCGGTTTGCAGCGAGTGGGTCAGGCGGTCCACCGGGAAGCCGCCGAAGTCGCCCTCCAGCAGCCGTAGATGCGCCAGGATCCGGCTTGGCAATTGCCGGGCGTAAGCACTGAAATCCTTGGCGATGATCGCCCAGTCTTCCTGGGTACCATCCTGCATATGGGTGAAACGGGCCTGCTGGTTCATCAAAGCCTCTCTTATTGTTCTTCAAGCGTGGGGCTAGAACGGCACCTTGCCCAGAATCATGTCGCGGTACATCACGAAATCCCCCAACAGGCTGTACAGCGGATGCTGGAAGGTCGCCGGGCGATTCTTTTCAAAGAAGAAATGGCCGATCCAGGCAAAGCTGTAGCCGGCTACCGGCAGCGCCAGCAGCAGCCACCACGCACCTTTGCCGATCGCCAACGCGAGTATGAAGATAACGAGGCTGGTGCCGATAAAGTGCAGGCGACGGCACGTACTGTTGCCGTGTTCGCTCAGGTAATACGGGTAGAAATCGGCGAAGCTGTTGAATTGCCTGGCATTTTCCACAGTGGTCGGCCCTCTGGTTATTGTTCTGCCCGACAGATGTTCGGCGGGGAGCTTATTTGAGTCTAGAGTCATCAGTGGTAACAGCCAGTGACAATAGATGCCACTTTAGTATCCTTCGGATTCCTGGCTGTCGTTTCAGCCTTCCTTGTTAAGAAAACGCCATGAGCGAACGAACGACTTCTGCAAGCTGGGCGATGGGGATAGTCAAGGCGCTGGAAATGGACGGCCTGGATTGCCGTGCCTTGTTCAAGCAGCTTGGCCTGGATTACGCCGCGCTGAATGACCCGGATGCACGCTTCCCCCAGGACTCCATGACCCGGCTCTGGCAGCGCGCGGTCGAGCTGTCGGGCAACCCGGCGATTGGCTTGAACATGGGCAAGGTGGTGCGCCCGGCATCGTTTCATGTGGCCGGCTACGCCTTGATGTCCAGCAATACCCTGGCCGAAGGTTTTATGCGGCTGGTGCGTTACCAGCGAATCATTGCTGAAAGTGCCGACCTGAGTTTCCGCCTGTTGCCCGAAGGTTATGCGCTGATTCTGACGGTGCACGGCGACCACCTGCCGCCTACCCGGCAAAGTGCCGAAGCGTCCCTGGCCAGTGCCCTGGCGTTATGCGGCTGGCTGACCGGGCGCACGTTGCAACCGCGCAAGGTGCTGGTGCAGGGCGATCAGCCAGCGGACCTGGCGCCCTACAAACAAGCCTTCCATGCACCGCTGGTGTTCAACGCGCCCTATGACGCGCTGATCTTCGAGCGGGCCGATATGGAAGCGCCGTTGCCCACGGCGAACGAGGCGATGGCGTTGTTGCACGATCGTTTTGCCGGGGAGTACCTGGCGCGGTTTTCCGAGAGCCGGGTGACCCACAAGGCGCGGCAGGTGCTATGCCGATTGCTGCCCCAGGGCGAGCCCAAGCGTGAAGTGGTTGCGCAGACGTTGCACCTGTCCCAGCGCACCTTGCAGCGCCGCTTGCAGGAGGAGGGCACGAGTTTCCAGACCTTGCTCGACGACACCCGCCGCGAACTGGCCGAGCAATACCTGGCGCAGCCGAGCATGACCCTGCTGGAAATTGCCTACCTGTTGGGGTTTGCCGACCCGAGCAACTTCTTTCGTGCGTTCCGCCGCTGGTTCGATGCCACGCCCGGCGAGTACCGGGCGCGGTTGCATGAGCTGCCTGTCAGTGACGCCAAAACGCCGGAATGCACAGCACAAACACCGTAATGATCTCCAGTCGGCCCAGCAGCATGCCGAATGACAGGATCCACTTGGCAGCGTCCGGCAGGGTGGAGAAGTTACCGGCCGGGCCGATGGTTTCCCCCAGGCCCGGGCCCACGCCGGACACGGTACTGGCGGCGCCGGTCAACGCGGTCATCCAGTCCAGGCCCAGCAACGACAGGGCCAGGGCGATGGCGCAGATGGTGATGGCGAAGAAAAACGAGAAGGTCAGGATCGACCGCACGATTTCTTCATCGAGGCGATGGCCGTTGTACTTCTGCTTGATCACCGCTCGCGGGTGAATCAACTGGTTCAAGTTGGCCTTGAGCAGGATGTAGGCGACCTGGAAACGGAAGATCTTGATCCCGCCAGCCGTGGAGCCGGAGCAACCGCCCACAAAGCCCAGGTAGAAGAACAGCATCAGCGAGAAATTGCCCCAGATGCTGTAGTCCCCGAGTGCGAAACCGGTGGTGGTCACCACAGAGGTGACGTTCACCGCCACGTGGCGCAGCGCGTCCAGCCAAGGCAGGTCGGTGGTCCACCAATACCAGGTGCCGAGCACCAGCCAGGTCACCACCAACAACCCGAGCAAGCCTTGCACCTGCTGATCCTTGATCAGCGCCCGGCGGTTGCCACGCATCGTGGCCACATACAGGGTGAACGGCAGGCTGCCCATGATCATCACCACCACGGCCACCCAGTGCACCGCCGGCTGTTTCCAGTGGGCCAGGGATTCGTCGGAAGTGGAAAACCCGCCGGTAGAAATCGCCGACATCGCATGGTTGATCGCATCGAACAGCCCCATCCCGGCCCACCAGAACGCCAGGCTGCCGAGGATGGTGATGCCCACGTACGCCGCCACGATCAGGCGCGCCACCATGTGTGAGCGGGGCATGACCTTTTCCGAGCGGTCGGAGGATTCGGTCTGGAACAGGCGCATGCCACCGATGCGCAGCAGCGGCAGGATCGCCACCGCCATGCCGATAAAGCCGATACCGCCGAGCCAGTGCAGCAGCGAGCGCCAGATGAGGATGCCCGGGGACATGGTGTCCAGGCCGCTGAGCACCGTGGAACCGGTGGCGGTGATGCCCGACATGCTTTCGAAGAACGAGTCGGTGTAGCTGATGTGTTGGGTCAGCAGGAACGGCAGTGCGGCGAAGATGCACACCACCAGCCAGCTGGAGACGGTCAGCAGGTACATGTCCCGCGGGCGCAGGTGCACGTGTTCCGGGCGGCCGGGGATGACCAGCGCCAGGCCCGCGATAAAGGTAATCAGGCTGGCCCAGAGGAACGACGGCAGGTCGCTGGTGCGTTCAAAAAACACCAGGGTCGCCATGGGGATGACCATGGCGATCGCCAGGGTGATCAGGAAGATGCCGATAATGAAACCGATTATCCGTAAGGTCGGCAACGCCATGAGGTCCGCTCGGGGTGACAGGAAAGGCGCCATTCTACCTGCGGTGCAGGGCAAGTAAACCGGGGGGGCGATGATCGTGGCTGCGTTGATCCCGTGGCGAGGGAGCTTGCTCCCGCTGGACTGCGAAGCAGTCCCCAAACCTTCCGAGGCGTTTTTCTGGAAATGTGCGGTGGCTTCACTGGGGCCGCTGCGCGGCCCAACGGGAGCAAGCTCCCTCGCCACAGGGAATGTGTTCGGCCCAAAGCGGTTTGGCAGGTATAAAAAAGGCGACCCGAAGGTCGCCTCATTCAACGCGGCACTGATCAGAACTCGTGATCAGCGTTATCCGGGTTCAAGTCACTGATGCCCAGCTTGCCAGCAGCCTGTTCGATCGAACCGGTCTGCTTCACCAATGCGGCGATGGCGTCACGTACGATCTGGTTGCCTTTGTCGTTACCGGCAGCAATCAACTGGTCGTAGTGTTCGCCGTTGTTGGCGTGGTCCACCATCACCTGGATCTTCGCTTCGGTGGAGGCCAGGTCAGCCTTCAACGCTTCATCGGCCGCCGGGTCGGCCTTGGCCACCAGGGAAGACAGGCTGGCGCCGGTCATCTTGGTACCGTCGGTGCGGGTGTACTCACCCAGGTAAACGTTACGAATACCCTTGGCGTCGTAGAAGTGCGAGTTGTGGGTGTTGTCGCTGAAGCAGTCCTGTTCGTCTTCCGGCGAGTTGGCTTCCAGGGAAACCTTCATGCGCTCACCGGCCAGCTCGCCCAGGGACAGGCTACCCATGCCGAACAGCATCTTGCGCAGGCCATCGGTCGCAGGTTCTGCTTCCAGCGTGGCGCGGTAGTTGTCTTCGACGTTGGGCTTCCAGTTGCCGACCATTTCTTCCAGGTCGCTGACCAACAGTTGAGTCACGGCGCGCAGGTAGGTGCGGCGGCGCTCGTTGTGGCCGCCAGTGGCGCCATCACCGGTCATGTAGTCCGACGCTGGGCGGTTGCCGGCGCCCGGGCCGGTGCCGTTCAGGTCCTGGCCCCAGAGCAGGAATTCAATTGCGTGGTAGCCGGTGGCTACGTTGGCTTCGGAACCGCCCAGCTCATTCAGGCTGGCGAGTTTTTCCGGGGTGATGTCTTTGACATCGACCTTGTCTTCGCCGACCTGGATCTCGTTGTTGGCGATGATGTTGGCGGTGGCGCCAGGGTTGCCCAGGGCGTGTTCGTAGGTCTTGTCGACGTAGTCGATCAGGCCTTCGTCCAGGGGCCAGGCGTTCACCTGGCCTTCCCAGTCGTCAATGATGGTGTTGCCGAAGCGGAACACTTCACTCTGCAGGTACGGCACGCGCGAGGCGATCCAGGCGGTACGGGCCGCTTTCAGGGTGTCGTCGTTCGGGTTGGCAAGGAAAGTGTCGATCGCGGTTTGCAGGGTTTTCGCGGTGGACTCGGCATCGCTGTACACCGCGAACACCATGTCAGCGTAATGCGCGACCACGGCCTTGGCGGCGGCCTCGTCTACCTGGCCTGCCGGGGCAGCCGCCGGGGCGGTGGTGCTGGCGGCGGCCGGGGCTTGAGGCGCGGCGGCCTTGTCTTTGCCTTCACCGCAACCGGCGAGCGAAATGGCAATGGCGAGAAGGCTGGCGGTGGCCAGGGGCATACGAATCATGGCGAACATCCTGCTTCGGTTGTTGATGGGGCACGCGGGGGGCGCGCAAAACTGCGACATAATGCGAAAGATTTGCATTTTGTGTAAAGCGTTATAAGCAGGAAATATTTAGTATCGATTTGCCGGCCATCGGCGCGCGTGGCCCCGATGGCCGGCATCGCTTCAGAGGATGGCGGCGTTATTGCGCTGGGCCTGTTTCAAGTAGGCCACCAACTCCCGTGCCGGCAAGGGTTTGCTGTAGTGGTAGCCCTGACCCTCGTGGCAACCCTCGGAGATGATGTAGGCCTCCTGTTCGGCGGTCTCCACACCCTCGGCGATCACCTGCATGCCAAGGCTTTTGCCGAGCTGGATGATCGCCCGCACGATGGTCGCATCGTCGTCGTCATCCAGCAGGTCCTGGACGAAGCTCTTGTCGATCTTGATCTTGTCCAGCGGCAGGCTTTTCAGATAGCTCAGGGACGAATAGCCGGTGCCGAAGTCATCAATCGCAATCAGTGCCCCGGAGCGGCGCAGGCTCAGCAGGTGCTGGGCGGCGGTGCTGATGTCTTCCATCAGGCCGGTCTCGGTGACTTCCAGCTCCAGGCTACGCGGCGGCAAGCGGTAGATTTGCAGCAGGTTGTTGACCACCCGTGGCAGCTCGGCGTGGTGCAACTGCACGGTCGACAGGTTGACCGCCATGCGCAGCTCGGTGAAGCCCAGGTCATGCCATTCCCGCAGTTGCCGGCAGGCCTGGTCCAGTACCCATTCGCCGATGGCAATGATGGTGCCGTTCTGTTCGGCCAGGGGGATAAACAGGTCGGGCGGCACCAGGCCGTGCTCCGGGTGCTGCCAGCGGATCAACGCTTCGACACCCACCACACGGTGGTCGAGATAGCTGATCTGCGGCTGGTACACCAGGTGAAACTGCTCGCGGCTCAAGGCGTCGCGCAGATCCTTTTCCAGCTCGCGGCGGCGGCGCATTTCGCTGTCGACGCTGGCGATATAGAACTGGTAGCGGTTGCGCGAGCGGCTCTTGGCCAGGGTCATGGTCTGTTCGGCTTTTTGCAGCAGCTTCTCGGTGCTGTCGCCGTCTTCCGGGAACAGGGTGATGCCGATGGTGGCACGCAGGCGGATCTGTTCGTGATCGAGGGCGAATTCGGCTTCCAGGTCGTCGAGGATGCTTTGTGCCAATTCGGCGGCTTCGTAGGGCTGCTCGATATCGGCCTGCACCAGGGCGAACTGGTCGCCGCCGAGGCGGGCGAGGGCGCCGAGGCGGCCGCTGTGGGCGCGCAGGCGGTCGGCCAGGGCCAGCAGCAACTGGTCGCCGGCCTGGTAGGTGAACTGCTCGTTGACGCTTTTGAAGTCATCCAGCCCCACGCACAACACCGCGACCCGGCGTTGCCGGCGGCCGGCGTCGATCAGGATCTTGTCCAGTTGCTCCTGCAGTTTCTGGCGGTTCGGCAGGCCGGTCAGGAAGTCGTACTGGGCCATGCGCAGCAGGCTGTTTTCCGCCTCATGGCGCAAGTGCGTATTGCGCTCGATGGATTCGAGCAACTGGTTGGCGGTGTTGATCCAGAGCCCCAGCTCGTTTTTCTCGTGGCCCTTGAGCTGCGGGATCTTGTGCTCGCTGGGGCGGTCGGGGTTGATCGAACTCAGGTGCTCGATGATGCGCGAGAGCGGCTTGGTCAGCAGCCAGTGATAGACCAGGTACAACACCAGCCCCATGGCCAGCGCCCGCAGCACCCCGGAGATGAAAATGATCACCGAACTGACAAGAAACCCTTTGCCATAGGTGGCGGTGTCGAGGGTGATGCTCAGGTCACCGTAGTACTCGCTGTAAGGCCCGCGCCCCACCAGCGGCGTGGTGAACGTGCGTTCCTGGCCCAGAATCAGGTCGGTCAGCCAGCGGCTCGGGGATTGTTGCAGGTCGCGGGTTTTTTCCGCGAGCATGGTTTCGTTGGGGTGGCCGATGGAGGCCATGCGCACGGCATCATCCTGGAACAGGCCTTCGATGACCTGCATGCCCATCTCCCGGTCCAGACTGTAGACGGCCTGGGTGGACGGGTCGCGAAACATGTCGAGGATGCGCTGGGCATCACCGGCCACGGCCTGGCGCGTCTTGTACGCATCAAAGACGATCTGCGCCGCGCTCAGTACCACGCCCACGGCCAATGCCGAAAGCAGTACCACCCGTAGCAACTTCACCGACAAGCTGTTTTTGAGTTCCAGCTTCAAAGGGTTATTCCTTGTTCCATGCGGGTAGCCTCAATATGCCATGAGTATTGGCAATCCCGTGAGGGCAGTCAAAGGGACATTGCGGCCAGGGCAGGTTTTGCAGTTTAGATGAGCGCGTCCGGGGGTAAGACGTTGGGAGGGGGAATGGAAAGGCAGGCCTGGCATGGAGTGAAGTCGGCGGATCGTACGTGCCGACTTCTTGTACCGTCTTTTCAGGACGAGCGCGGGTTTTTCAGTCCAGCGAAACAAACCGTCGAGCGTCAGCGCCCATCAGGTAAACGAAATTTTCGGCGGTTGTGGCTGGTCTTGCGCCTGAGGGTCGATTTGCCCCAAGGCCTGTCGAGCTATGTCCACGGTCTTATCAAGGATGCCCAAGCTTTTGTCCAGGACGTCCAGGCCCTTATCTGTCACGTTATCGAACACGTTAAGTGCTTGAGGGGCCATGCCGATCAAAGATGCTAGATCCATATCAAGTTCTCCTGCAGTCAATCAGAGGGACATTCCTCTTACATACTGCGTGGCGAAATCCTTTTGATGAGTTCCAGCGTTTTCCTGGCATTTTTCCATTTGTAATCGCCCACAAAAAAGCCCGGCAATTGCCGGGCTCTTTCTACTGCAAGCGGTACTTAAGCGGTGAAGGTCTTGCCTTCGAACTGCTCAGCCACGAACTTCCAGTTGACCAGGTTCCAGAACGCTTCCACATACTTTGGACGCACGTTGCGGTAGTCGATGTAGTAAGCGTGTTCCCAGACGTCGCAGGTCAGCAGCGGGGTGTCGCCGCTGGTCAGCGGGTTGCCGGCGCCGATGGTGCTGGCCAGTGCCAGGGAACCGTCAGCCTTTTTCACCAGCCAGCCCCAACCGGAACCGAAGGTGCCGACGGAAGTCTTGGTGAACTCTTCCTTGAACTTGTCGAACGAACCGAAGGCAGCGTTGATCGCCTCAGCCAGTGCGCCGGTAGGTTGGCCGCCAGCGTTTGGCGCCAGGCAGTTCCAGTAGAAAGTGTGGTTCCAGACCTGAGCGGCGTTGTTGAAGATGCCGCCCGAAGAAGACTTGACGATTTCTTCCAGGGTCTTGCCTTCGAACTCGGTGCCAGGCACCAGGTTGTTCAGGTTCACGACATAGGTGTTGTGGTGCTTGTCGTGGTGGTATTCCAAGGTTTCCTTGGAAATGTGCGGCTGCAGGGCATCGTGTGCGTAGGGCAGCGGCGGCAATTCGAAAGCCATGATGATTCTCCTAATCAGGTCAGTTGCGGTGAGCGCAAGGCCGATCACGGGCGGCCAAACAAGCGCCGGGGAGTTTGTACTCTTTGCGGCGCAGGGGCTGGATCATAGCACCGGGGGTGCGGCAAAACCACGCAACAACTGTGTGGGATAGAGGTTCCAGAGCGTTTTGGAATATCTACGCTGCGCTGATTAATTGATAGGCCACGCTGAACATCATGGCGGCTACCAGCAGGTCCAGAATCCGCCAGGTGGCGGGGCGCGCCAGCCACGGTGCCAGCCATGCGGCGCCCAGGGCCAGGGTCATGAACCACAGGAATGAAGCGCTGGCGGCCCCGGCCACGTAGGCGCCCGGTTCGGTTTGCTGGGCGCCGAGGGAGCCGATCAACAAGACGGTGTCCAGGTACACGTGGGGGTTGAGCAACGTCACCGCCAGGGCGCTGAGCATCACCGCCTTCAACGAGCGTACCTTGAGGTTCTCGCCCTCGCCCAGGCTCTGCTTCGAGCAGGCCCGGCGCAGGGCGAGGGTACCGTACCAGAGCAGGAACGCCGCGCCACCCCAGCGGGCAATCGCCAGCAATACCGGGTTATGCGCCAGCACGGTGGCCAGGCCGAATACGCCGGCGGCCACCAGGATCGCGTCGCACACCACGCACAGTGCCGCCACCGGCAGGTGATGTTCGCGCCGCAGGCTCTGCGCCAGCACAAACGCGTTCTGGGTGCCGATCGCCATGATCAAACCAAAGGCCACCAACAGGCCGTTCATATAGCTTTGCCACATAGGATTTACTCCGCGCCCGCCGCCAATTGCCGCAACACCGTCATGGCGCACTCGGCATCGGCGCGGCCGACAAACAGGTGATCGTGGTAGTAGCCGGCAATCACGTTGCAACTGATCCCGGCCTGGCCCAGGGCCGTGGCGAACGCGGCGGTCAGGCCGACCGCTTCCAGGGCCGAATGCACGTTGAGGGTGATCCACGCAGCCACATAGTCGAAGGCCAGTCCGGCCCGCTCGGCCTGCTGGCGCTCGACGATCAACGTCAGGCCTTCCTGCTCGCGGAAGCTGCCGATCACCTCGCAACCTTCGGGGATTCGGCTGTCGGCCAGGGTGCAGAACACGTAGTCGCCGTCATTGAGCTGTGGGCTCATGCTGCGCAGCAGGGTTGCCAGGGCGGTTTCGCCAGCCATGTGGAGGTCCTTGAATAAGAAGAAGCGATGCTGGCTATTCTCCCGTCCAAGGCTGTATAAGAAAAACCAATATTGCTGATCGCTCATTAGGAAAACTGATGTTCGACTATAAATTGCTTTCCGCCCTGGCGGCGGTGGTGGAACAGGCCGGCTTTGAACGGGGCGCCCAAGTGCTGGGAATCTCCCAGTCGGCGATCTCCCAGCGCATCAAATTGCTGGAAGCGCGGGTCGGCCAGCCGGTGCTGGTGCGCGCCACGCCGCCGACGCCCACCGAAATCGGCCGCCGTTTGCTCAACCATGTGCAACAGGTGCGGCTACTGGAGCGCGACCTGCAAAGCCAGGTGCCTGCGCTGGATGAAGAGGGCATGCCCGAGCGCCTGCGCATCGCCTTGAATGCCGACAGCCTCGCCACGTGGTGGGCCGAGGCCGTGAGCGACTTCTGCGCCGAGCAACACCTGCTGCTGGATCTCGTCGTGGAAGACCAGACCGTCGGCCTCAAGCGCATGCGCGCCGGCGAAGTGGCAGCCTGTATTTGCGCCAGCGAACGCCCGGTGGCCGGTGCCCGCAGCCTGTTGCTCGGCGCGATGCGGTATCGGGCGCTGGCCAGCCCGGCGTTTGTCGCTCGGCACTTTCCCGAGGGCGTGCGGGCCGATCAACTGGCCCGCACGCCGGCGCTGGTGTTCGGCCCGGATGATTTCCTGCAGCATCGCTACCTGGCGTCCCTGGGCGTCGACGGTGGTTTCGAACACCATCTATGCCCCTCGTCCGAAGGTTTTATTCGCCTGACGGAAGCCGGATTGGGCTGGGGCCTGGTGCCCGAACTGCAGGTGCGCGACCAGCTGGAAAAGGGCGTGTTGGTGGAGTTATTGCCAGATAAGCCGATCGATGTGCCGCTGTACTGGCATCATTGGCGCAGTGGTGGACAATTGCTGGGCCTGCTGACGGATCATCTGGCACACACAACGGGGCAATGGTTGGTGCCGTTGGCGTGATGGCCAGCGTCAAGGCAACAGCGATGAAAAACGAAAGAATGCGGAGTAAGTCATGAAAATTCTGGTCACCGGCGCAAGCGGCTTCATTGGCGGGCGCTTTGCGCGTTTCGCCCTGGAGCAGGGCCTGGACGTGCGGGTCAACGGGCGGCGGGCCGAAGGTGTGGAGCACCTGGTACGGCGCGGCGCCGAGTTTATCCAGGGTGATTTGAATGATCCGGACCTGGTGCGCGAGCTGTGCCGCGATGTCGAGGCCGTGGTGCATTGCGCCGGGGCCGTGGGGCTGTGGGGGCGCTATCAGGATTTCCACCAGGGCAATGTGCTGGTTACCGAAAACGTGGTGGAGGCCTGCCTCAAGCAGCGGGTGGGGCGCCTGGTGCACCTGTCGTCGCCGTCGATCTATTTCGATGGCCGCGACCACCTGGGGTTGACCGAAGAACAAGTGCCCAAGCGTTTCAAGCACCCGTATGCGGCCACCAAGTACCTGGCGGAGCAAAAGGTGTTCGGCGCCCAGGAGTTCGGCCTCGAAGTGCTGGCCCTGCGCCCGCGTTTTGTCACGGGGGCCGGCGACATGAGCATCTTCCCGCGCCTGTTGAAGATGCAGCGCAAGAACCGCCTGGCGATTGTCGGCGATGGCCTGAACAAGGTCGATTTCACCAGCGTGCACAACCTCAATGAAGCCCTGCTCAGCAGTTTGCTGGCGACGGGCTCGGCGTTGGGCAAGGTCTACAACATCAGCAACGGTGCCCCGGTGCCGGTGTGGGATGTGGTGAACTACGTGATGCGACAGATGGACATGCCTCAGGTCACCCGTTATCGGTCCTACGGCTTGTCTTACAGCGTTGCGGCGCTCAATGAAGCTTTCTGTGCCATGTGGCCAGGGCGCCCGGAACCGTCTTTGTCACGGCTGGGCATGCAGGTGATGAACAAAGATTTCACCCTCGACATCACCCGCGCACGGCATTATCTCGACTACCAGCCCAAGGTCAGCCTGTGGGCGGCCCTCGACGAGTTCTGCAGTTGGTGGAAGGCCCAGGACGTGGGACTTAAATAACCGGCAACACACCGGGAACCGAATTTGCGAACCCGGGTCGATCAGTGCGGCAGGTCGGGGGTTTATACTCCGACGCTTGGCTATCCATATGCCACCTCAAAGGATTTAAGGTTGATTCATGCGTAACGATGCTAACGACGACTTCGACAACGTTCCCAGCCTGCGGGCCGACACCTCGGACGACGATGATTTCGAGCCCACGCCGGCTACCTCCGTGCGCTCCCGGCCTGCGCCGGTTGTCAAGGTCAAGAGCGCCAGTACCGGGCCGCTGTGGGCATTGGTCGGTGCGCTGCTGTTCGCCTTCGCCGGCCTAGCCTGGTGGAGCTTCCAGCAGATTTCCCTGATGGGCCAGCAACTGGTGGCGACCCAGGAAAGCTTCGCGCGCATCAGCGAGGAAGCGGCGGGGCGCCTGCAGGATATTTCCGGCAAGGTGGTGGCCAGCGAAGCCAATGTGAATAATGGCAGCGAGGCCCTGAAACTGCAGATCAAGCAGCTGGAGACCCAGTTGCTGGAGCAGGGCAAGCAGCAGATGGGCGTGGCCGGCCAGGCGACTGACCTGGACAAGCGCCTGGAGCAGATGACCGCCAGCACGACCCAACTGTCCAGTGCCAACGCGCAATTGCAGGGCCAGGTCCAGGCGCTGACGGAGGCGGTGGCTACCCTCAAGTCCCGGGATGCCGAGTTCAAGGACCTCTCCGCCGACGTCGCAGCCCTGAAAAAACAGGGCAACCCCACGGCCGCCATCGCCCGCCTGGAGCAGGACCTTGTGGTCCTCAAGAGCGAACTGGACAACCGCGCCGCGGCTTCCGACGGTCCGTCCACCAAGGAGTTCGACGTGTTCCGCATCCAGACCACGCGTAACGTCACTGCCTTGCAAAGCCAGGTGCAGAACCTGCAGCAGCAGATCAACCAGCCGGCCCGGATCACTCCTCTCGGGCAGCAGTGATGTGAGGTGCTGCAGGCGTCATTACACATGACGCCTGCAAGCCCTGGCACAATCAATGTCACCAATCGGTGACATTTCCCGTCTCCTTCGTTACTTGCCCTCGCGCCGCCCTTGTTTAGACTCCCGTCATCCCGCACATAATAAAAAGGGCTAATCATGACCACGCAACCACTGCCTGCCAGTAGTTGGCTGAACGCACCTGCCCATCACGCCTGGCTTGCCACTGAAGGCCAGCGCCTGCTGTCATTCGCCAAGGCTTCCAGGCTGCCTGACGGCTTCGGCAACCTCGACGATCACGGTGTTTTGCCGCCCGATGCCGTAGCCGAAACCATGAACACCGCCCGTATGACCCACAGCTTTGCCATGGCCCATGGCCTGGGCCTGCCAGGTTATGCCGACCTGGTGGAACACGGCGTCGTGGCCCTCAGCGGCCCGCTGCGCGATGCCCGGCACGGCGGTTGGTTCGCCACGCCCGACGCCCGCGACGGCAACACCGGCAAGGCCGCCTACCTGCACGCCTTTGTCGCCCTGGCCGCCAGCTCCGCAGTAGTGGCCGGCGCGCCCGGCGCGCAAACCTTGCTCAACGACGCGATCCACATCATCGACCAGTATTTCTGGAGCGAAGAGGAGGGCGCGATGCTCGAGTCCTTCGCCCAGGACTGGAGCGGGGTAGAAGCCTATCGCGGCGCCAACAGCAACATGCACGCCACCGAAGCCTTCCTGGCCCTGGCCGATGTCACCGGTGAAACCCGCTGGCTGGACCGGGCACTGCGCATCGTCGAGCGGATTATTCATACCCATGCGGCGCAAAACCGGGACATGGTGATCGAGCATTTCGACAGCCATTGGCAACCCCTGCGTGGTTACAACGAAGACAACCCGGCCGATGGTTTTCGTCCCTACGGCATCACCCCCGGCCACGGCTTCGAATGGGCGCGACTGGTGTTGCACCTTGAGGCTGCGCGCCTGGATGCCGGGCTCGTCACCCCTGAGTGGCTAGTGACCGACGCCAAGGGCCTGTTCGCCAGCGCCTGTGAATACGCCTGGGCCGTCGACGGCGCTCCCGGCATTGTCTACACCCTCGACTGGAGCCAGCGCCCCGTGGTGCGCGAGCGCCTGCACTGGACCCATTGCGAAGCCAGTGCCGCTGCCCAGGCGCTGCTCAAACGCACGGGGGAGCTGCATTACGAAACCTGGTACCGGCGCTTCTGGGAGTTCTGTGAAACCCGTTTCATTGACCGCACCCACGGCAGCTGGCACCACGAACTGAGCCCGAAAAACCAGCCCAGCGCGAAAATCTGGGGTGGCAAACCGGACCTCTACCACGCCTGGCAGTCTGTCTTGCTGCCGGGTCTACCCTTGTCACCGAGCATGGCCAGTGCCGTGGCCACCGGGCGCTATGTCACCAAGTGGTGACATTTTGGCGTCCCTTTGTTACCTGCACCTGAAAAATCCCTGTTTAAACTCGTTTGCAGCGCAAGCACCGACTTGCATGCATAACAACAAGAAAAAAGGTACTCAGATGAAAGCGATCAGTCGCCTCGCCGTAGCTATTTCCGTTGCCTCGTTGTTTCCCCTCAGTGCTTTTGCCGCCGACTCGAAAGGGACGGTTGAAGTTGTGCATTGGTGGACCTCGGGTGGCGAGAAAGCGGCAGTAGATGTCCTGAAGGCCCAAGTTGAAAAAGACGGTTTCACCTGGAAAGACGGTGCCGTCGCCGGCGGTGGCGGTTCCACTGCCATGACCGTACTGAAAAGCCGCGCCGTTGCTGGCAACCCGCCAGGCATGGCCCAGATCAAAGGCCCCGACATCCAGGAATGGGCGTCCACCGGGCTGCTCGACACCGACGTCCTGAAGGAACCCGCCAAAGAAGAGAAGTGGGACAGCCTGCTGGACAAGAAAGTCTCCGATACCGTGAAGTACGAAGGTAACTACGTGGCCGTGCCGGTGAACATTCACCGCGTGAACTGGCTGTGGATCAACCCGGAAGTGTTCAAGAAAGCCGGTATCACCAAGAACCCGACCACCCTCGAAGAATTCTACGCAGCGGGCGACAAGCTCAAGGCCGCGGGCTTCATTCCGCTCGCCCACGGTGGCCAGCCTTGGCAGGACAGCACCGTCTTCGAAGCGGTCGTGCTCTCGGTCATGGGGGCTGACGGTTACAAGAAAGCCCTGGTGGACCTCGACGAAAAAGCCCTGACCGGCCCTGAAATGATCAAGTCCCTGACCGAGCTGAAGAAAGTCGCGACCTACATGGACGCCGACGGCAAAGGCCAGGACTGGAACCTGGAAGCCGCCAAGGTCATCAACGGCAAGGCCGGCATGCAGATCATGGGTGACTGGGCCAAGAGTGAATGGACCGCCGCCAAGAAAGTCGCCGGCAAAGACTACGAGTGCGTAGCCTTCCCGGGCACCGACAAGGCCTTCACCTACAACATCGACTCCCTCGCAGCCTTCAAGCAGAAAGACAAAGGCACTGCTGCCGGTCAGCAGGACATCGCCAAGGTCGTGCTGAGCGAAAACTTCCAGAAAGTCTTCAGCATCAACAAGGGCTCGATCCCGGTTCGTATCGACATGTTGCAAGACATGGGCAAATACGGCTTCGACTCCTGCGCCCAGACTGCTGCCAAGGACTTCCTGGCGGATGCCAAGACTGGCGGCCTGCAACCAAGCATGGCCCACAACATGGCAACCACGCTGGCGGTACAAGGCGCGTTCTTTGATGTCGTGACCAACTACATCAATGACCCGAAAGCTGACCCTGCCGATACCGCGAAGAAACTCGCGGCAGCGATCAAGTCGGCCAAGTAACGGTTAGTACCGAATGGCCTTGTGGGGGGACCCCTAACCCCCACAAGGCCTGTTCCTGTAGTCCTTTTTCCCTGTACTGGATTTTCCCATGAGTTCTGTTGCTGTGTTCAGCAAAGCCTCGCCGTTCGATGCACTGCAGCGCTGGCTACCCAAACTGGTGCTGGCGCCGAGCATGTTCATCGTTCTGGTGGGCTTCTATGGCTACATCCTGTGGACGTTCGTGCTGTCGTTCACTAACTCGACTTTCCTGCCGACCTACAAGTTCGTAGGCCTGGCGCAATACGTGCGCTTGTTCGACAACGACCGCTGGTGGGTCGCGAGCAAGAACCTCGCGGTATTCGGTGGCATGTTCATCGGCATCACCCTGGTGATCGGCGTGACCCTGGCGATTTTCCTCGACCAGAAAATCCGTCGCGAAGGTTTTATCCGCACCATTTACCTGTACCCGATGGCGCTCTCGATGATCGTCACCGGTACCGCCTGGAAATGGCTGCTCAACCCAGGCATGGGCCTGGACAAACTGCTGCGTGACTGGGGCTGGGAAGGCTTTCGCCTGGACTGGCTGATCGACCCGGACCGTGTGGTGTATTGCCTGGTGATCGCTGCTGTGTGGCAAGCCTCGGGCTTCATCATGGCGATGTTCCTCGCCGGCCTGCGCGGTGTTGATCAATCGATCATCCGTGCGGCGCAGATCGACGGCGCGAGCATGCCGCGCATCTACTGGAAAGTGGTGCTGCCAAGCCTGCGCCCGGTGTTCTTCAGTGCGGTAATGATCCTGGCGCACATCGCGATCAAGAGCTTCGACCTGGTGGCGGCCATGACGGCGGGTGGTCCGGGTTACTCCTCCGACCTGCCGGCGATGTTCATGTACTCCTTCACCTTCAGCCGCGGCCAGATGGGCATGGGTTCGGCCAGTGCGATTCTGATGCTCGGTGCGATTCTCGCAATCATCGTGCCTTACCTGTACTCCGAGCTGAGGACCAAGCGTAATGACTAGTCTTGCTGGCAAACCTGCCATCAGCCTGAGCCGCGTCGCGATATACGCGGTGCTGATTCTCGCTGTCCTGCTGTACCTGGTGCCGTTGGTGGTCATGTTGCTCACCAGCTTCAAGACCCCGGAAGACATCAGCACCGGCAACCTGCTGAGCTGGCCCACCGTGATCACCGGCATCGGCTGGGTGAAAGCCTGGGCCACGGTTGACGGCTACTTCTGGAACTCGATCAAGATCACCGTTCCGGCGGTACTGATCTCCACCGCCATCGGTGCGTTGAACGGCTACGTGCTGTCGATGTGGCGCTTCCGTGGTTCGCAGTTGTTCTTCGGCCTGTTGCTGTTCGGCTGCTTCCTGCCGTTCCAGACCGTGCTGCTGCCAGCCTCGTTCACCCTCGGCAAGATGGGCCTGGCCAGTACCACCACGGGCCTGGTGTTCGTGCACATCGTCTACGGACTGGCGTTTACTACACTGTTCTTCCGTAACTACTACGTCAGCATTCCCGATGCACTGGTGAAGGCGGCTCGCCTGGATGGCGCGGGGTTCTTCACGATCTTCCGCCTGATCATCCTGCCGATGTCGACACCCATCATCATGGTGTGCCTGATCTGGCAGTTCACGCAGATCTGGAACGACTTCCTGTTCGGCGTGGTGTTCTCCAGCGGTGATTCGCAGCCCATCACGGTGGCGCTGAACAACCTGGTCAACACCAGTACCGGGGTCAAGGAATATAACGTTGATATGGCGGCGGCGATGATCGCCGGGCTGCCGACCCTGCTGGTCTATGTGGTCGCAGGCAAGTATTTCGTGCGCGGCCTGACGGCCGGCGCGGTCAAGGGGTAATCATGGCAACGCTTGAACTTCGTAACGTAAACAAGACCTACGGTACCGGCCTGCCGGACACCCTGAAGAACATCGAACTGTCGATCAAGGAAGGTGAGTTCCTGATCCTGGTCGGCCCTTCGGGTTGCGGCAAATCGACCTTGATGAATTGCATTGCCGGCCTGGAAAACATCACCGGTGGCGCGATCATGATCGGCGACCAGGACGTCAGCGGCATGAGCCCCAAGGATCGTGATATCGCCATGGTGTTCCAGTCCTACGCGCTGTACCCGACCATGAGCGTGCGCGAGAACATCGAATTCGGCCTGAAGATTCGCAAGATGCCCCAGGCGGCGATCGATGAAGAAGTGGCGCGAGTGGCCAAGCTGCTGCAGATCGAGCACCTGCTCAATCGCAAGCCGGGCCAGCTCTCCGGTGGCCAGCAACAACGCGTGGCCATGGGCCGTGCACTGGCGCGTCGCCCGAAGATCTACCTGTTCGACGAACCGCTGTCCAACCTCGACGCCAAGCTGCGGGTCGAGATGCGTACCGAAATGAAACTGATGCACCAGCGTCTGAAAACCACCACCGTTTACGTCACCCACGATCAGATCGAAGCGATGACCCTGGGCGACAAAGTGGCGGTCATGAAGGACGGCATCATCCAGCAGTTCGGCACGCCGAAAGAGATCTACAACGACCCGGCCAACCTGTTCGTGGCGAGCTTCATCGGTTCGCCGCCGATGAACTTCATTCCACTGCGCCTGCAACGCAAGGACGGCCGCCTGGTGGCGCTGCTGGACAGCGGCCAGGCCCGCTGTGAATTGCCGTTGAACATGAACGATGCCGGTCTTGAAGACCGCGAAGTGATCCTGGGCCTGCGCCCGGAGCAGATCGTGCTGGCCGCCGCCGAAGCCACCGGCGCGCCGACCATTCGGGCCGAGGTGCAAGTCACCGAGCCGACCGGTCCGGACACCCTGGTGTTCGTGCAAATCAATGACACCAAGGTCTGCTGCCGCCTGGCGCCCGATGTGGCGCCGCAAGTGGGCGAGACCCTGACCTTGCAGTTCGACCCGGCCAAAGTGTTGCTGTTCGACGCCAAGACCGGCGAGCGCCTGGGCACTGCCGCTTCGTTGCCTGCCCAGGACCGTGCCGACAACGTCGCTCAATTCAAGGGACGCTGAAGTTTCAAATGATGTGTAGGGGCTTTTGTGAGAGTCCTGCTCTCACAAAGAAGTAAACCGCGTTAGATAAAAACAGTTAATAACAATAAAGACGAGGATGTAGGGATGAAAAAGCACCACAACAACACCCGGTTGTTCTGCCAACTGTCAGCAGCAGCAGCCCTGGTACTGTCCGCCAATGCGATGGCGGACGACGCGTTCAGCGCCGACTCCAAGTGGATGACCGGTGATTGGGGCGGCGAACGTACCAAACTGATCGAGCAAGGTATCGACATCAAGGCGGATTACGTCGGTGAAGTCGGTGGCAACCTTGGCGGCGGCTACAACAACGACAAGACTGCCCGTTACGCTGACCAGTTCGGTCTGGGCGTGGCACTGGACCTGCAAAAGCTGTGGGGCTGGGACAACACCCAGGCCAAGATCCAGTTGACCAATCGTAATGGCGCAAACATTTCCAACGACCGTATTGGCGACCCGCGTGCCGGCACCTTGAGTTCGTCTCAGGAAGTCGACGGCCGAGGCCACATGGTGCGTCTGACCCAGTTCTGGATTCAGCACCAGATGTTCGACAACAAGCTGGACGTGAAACTCGGTTACTTCGGTGAAGGCGAAGACTTCAACACCTTCCCGTGCGACTTCCAGAACCTGTCGTTCTGCGGCTCCCAGGTCGGTAACTATGTAAACACCTGGTACAACTGGCCAGTCGCCCAGGCGGCTATTCGCGTGAAGTACAACATCACGCCTGAACTGTATGCGCAAATCGGTGCATACAACCAGAACCCGTCGCAACTGGAGCACGGCAACGGCTTCAAGCTCAGCGGCAGCGGCACCAAGGGCACCGTGATTCCGGTGGAATTGGTCTGGTCGCCTAAGGTCAATGGCCTGCCGGGTGAATACCGTGTGGGTTACTACAAGAGCGCCGCGGACGCCAACGACGTACTTAAAGATGTCAATGGCAACGATGCAGCCACCACTGGGGCAGCCTACCGTGTGCGCAGCAGCAAAACCGGCTATTGGGGCGTCGTGCAACAGCAACTCACTACCCACAATGGCGACGCTTCCCGCGGCTTGAACATCGCGGCCAACGCCACCTTCCACGACAAAGACACCAACCTGGTCGACAACTACCAGTCGGTGATGCTTGTGTACAAAGGCCCATTCGACGCCCGTACCAAGGATGACGTGGGTATCGGTGTGTCCCGTATCCATGCCAACAGCGACGTGAAGAAAAACGCCGAGCTGTATAACGAGGCCAACGGTTTCACCGATTACAGCGAAGCGGGTTACGCACCGCTGCGCAACACCGAATACAACGTCGAACTGAACTACGGCATCCACGTCACCAACTGGCTGACCGTGCGTCCCAACCTGCAATACATCGCCAACCCAGGTGGTGTTAAGCAAGTCGACAACGCGGTGGTAGCGGGCCTGAAAATTCAGTCTACGTTCTAACGTTGTTGCGATAAGCTCCTTCTCTCTGTGCGCATTTTGCGGGTAGCCATGGCTATCCGCTTTTTTTTGTGTGGGAGCTGGCTTGCCTGCGATGCGAGCCCCGCGGTGTATCTGCCACACCGAGGCGATGCCATCGCAGGCAAGCCAGCGCCTGCAAAGATATTCAGGACCGTGGCACATGCATGAGCATCCGCTGCAACGCTTTTTCAAATCCCTGCGCGAGCGGCCGGTATTCGCCTGGGAACGCTTCCAGATGCGCGATGTGCTGGTGATCGATCACCCGCTCTGCCAGGCGGTGTTCAGTCGCCAGGGCGCGCAATTGCTGCACTTTCAGCCCACGGGCCAGAAACCCTGGCTGTGGTGCGCGGCCAAGTGGCCGCAGGTCGGCGCCATCCGTGGCGGCGTGCCGGTGTGTTGGCCGTGGTATGGCCGCCATCCCAGCGAAAACGCCTGGCCGTCCCATGGCTGGGCACGGCTGATCGACTGGAAATTGCTGGACAGCAGCACCGACGACGCCGGCGTGCGTTTGCACTGGCAATTGCAGCTATGCGACTGGCAGGTGGACCTGCATGCACACCTGGGGGAAACCCTGGAGCTGCGCCTGGCCACCGAGCACCAGGACGAGCTGCCGTGCCAATTGAGCCATGCTTTGCACGCTTATTGGCGGATTGGCAACGTTGGTGAGATAGCGCTGTCTGGGCTCGATGGCGCGCAGGGCTACGACCAGCTGAATCGCCAGGCGTGCCAGCAGGAAGGTGAGTTGCGTGTCGATGGTGGGTGTCAGCGGGTGTTCCAGCACGACGGTGAACTGCACCTCAAGGACCATGCCTGGCAGCGCGAATTGTGCATCGACACCGGCGAGAGTGCCGACACGGTGGTGTGGCACCCGGGGAGTCGACCATTGCTGGGGGTGAGCTTCAACGAGGCTGCGGGGTTTGTGTGTGTGGAGTCGGCGATGGCTGCTGCGAGCCTGGCGCCGGGGGAGCGGGCGCATTTGAGTTTGCAGGCGAGGGCGGGGGCTTGATCCGGATGTTCCGGTGTTGCTGATGCCGCTTTCGCGAGCAAGCCCGCTCCCACATTAGACCGAGTTCCACTTTTGGAATGCAGTCGAATGTGGGAGCGGGCTTGCTCGCGAAGAGGCCGGCACATTCACAGTAGATTCGGGCCTAGTTGAATTCATCCCCAACCGGATACCGGCTGTCGTTCAAGCTCTCTTTGATCTTGCGCAAGTGCGGCTGGAAATCCACCCCGCGACGCAAGGTCATGCCCGTCGCCAGTACATCCAGCACCGTCAACTGAATGATCCGCGAGGTCATCGGCATGTAGATGTCGGTGTCTTCCGGCAACGGAATGTTCAGGCTCACCGTACTGGCCTTGGCCAGCGGCGAGTTTTCGGCGGTCACGCCCAGCACCGAGGCGCCGTTTTCCCGCGCAATACGTGCTACTTCCACCAGTTCACGGGTACGCCCGGTGTAGGAAATGATCACGAACAACTCCCCGGTGTGGGCCACCGAGGCGATCATCCGCTGCATCAGCACATCGGCGTGGGCCGTGACCGACAGGTTGAAACGGAAGAACTTGTGCAGCGCGTCCATGGCCACCGGCGCCGAAGCGCCCAGGCCGAAGAAGTGGATCTGCCGAGCCTGGATCAGCAGGTCGACGGCCTTGCTGATCAGGTTTGGGTCCAGGGCCTGGCAGGCGCTGTCGAGGGACGCGATGGCACTGCCGAAGATCTTCTGGGTGTAGGCCTCCGGGTTATCATCGGCCTCCACCGCGCGGCTGACATACGCCGCGCCGCTGGCCAGGCTTTGCGCCAGCTGCAATTTAAGTTCAGGGTAACCACTCACGCCGAACGAGCGGCAGAAGCGGTTCACTGTAGGTTCGCTGACCGAAGCGGCCTGGGCGAGGGCGGCGATAGAGAAGCGGGTCGCCTGCTGCGGGTTGAGCAGGATGACCTCGGCGACTTTACGTTCAGCCTTGTTCAGTTCTTCGAGGCGTTTCTGGATCTGTTCCAGTAGATTTCGCACGCGGTCCATTCATGTTTCCTTAGGGCGACGATGCAAATAAGGGTCGTCAACCAATCGACGAGCGGCCCTTTGCGGTGGCCTATCCTACTGAGGGTAGTTGAACACCACCACTCGGAATACGTTTTTCGGGAAAATGTTGTGGTTATTACTACATTTTTCCTTGAGTGATGCCTTAAAAAAAGGTATTTGTAGCTTAACTTGATAAAAGAACAAACATCATGCCTTCGATAACCGTAGAACCCTGCACCTTTGCCCTGTTTGGCGCCTTGGGTGATCTGGCGCTGCGCAAGTTATTTCCTGCCCTCTATCAACTCGATGGTGCGGGCCTGCTGCACGAAGACACGCGCATCCTGGCCCTGGCCCGTGAGGCCGGTTCCGAGCAACAGCACCTGGCCCACATCGAAAAAGAATTGCGCAGCTACGTTGGCAAGGAACTGGACGAAACCGTCGCCCAGCGTTTCCTGGCCCGCCTGACGTACCTGCACGTCGACTTCCTGAAGGCCGATGACTACGTCGCCCTGGCAGAGAACGCCGGCACTGAACAACGCCTGATTGCCTACTTCGCCACCCCGGCGGCGGTGTATGGCGCGATCTGCGAGAACCTGTCCAAGGTCGGCCTGGCGGAAAATACCCGCGTGGTCCTGGAAAAACCCATCGGCTCGGACCTGGATTCCTCGCGCAAGGTCAACGACGCCGTGGCGCAGTTCTTCCCGGAAAACCGCACCTACCGCATCGACCACTACCTGGGCAAAGAGACCGTCCAGAACCTGATCGCCCTGCGTTTTGCCAACAGCCTGTTTGAAACCCAGTGGAACCAGAACTACATCTCCCACGTGGAAATCACCGTGGCCGAGCAAGTAGGCATCGAAGGTCGCTGGGGCTATTTCGACAAGGCCGGGCAGCTGCGGGACATGATCCAGAACCACCTGCTGCAGCTGCTGTGCCTGATCGCCATGGACCCGCCGGCCGACCTGTCTGCCGACAGTATTCGGGACGAGAAGGTCAAGGTGCTCAAGGCCCTGGCGCCCATCAGCCCGGACGGCCTGACCACCCAGGTGGTGCGTGGCCAATACATCGCCGGCTACAGCGCCGGCAAGCCGGTACCGGGTTACCTGGAAGAAGAGAACTCCAACACCCAGAGCGACACCGAGACCTTCGTCGCCCTGCGTGCCGATATCCGTAACTGGCGTTGGGCCGGGGTGCCGTTCTACCTGCGTACCGGCAAGCGCATGCCGCAAAAACTGTCGCAGATCGTCATCCACTTCAAGGAACCGTCCCACTACATCTTCGCCCCCGAGCAGCGCTTGCAGATCAGCAACAAACTGATCATCCGCCTGCAACCGGACGAAGGGATTTCCTTGCGCGTGATGACCAAGGAGCAGGGCCTGGACAAGGGCATGCAACTGCGCAGCGGCCCGCTGCAACTGAATTTTTCCGACACCTATCGCAGCGCACGGATTCCCGATGCCTACGAGCGGCTGTTGCTGGAAGTAATGCGTGGCAACCAGAACCTGTTTGTGCGCAAAGATGAAATCGAAGCTGCGTGGAAGTGGTGTGACCAGTTGATCGCCGGGTGGAAAAAATCCGGTGATGCGCCCAAGCCGTACGCGGCGGGGTCCTGGGGGCCAATGAGCTCGATTGCACTGATCACGCGGGACGGGAGGTCTTGGTATGGCGATATCTGATTTGAAACTGCCTCAGGGCGTGACTGCCCATGAGTACCGCAATCCGGTGCTGCTGGCGGATGGCTTGGCCAATGACGTGGCCGAACAACTGCGCGCGGCCATCAGTGCCCGTGGCGAGGCGACCCTGGTGGTGTCCGGCGGCCGCAGCCCGGTGGCGTTCTTCCAGAACCTCGCCAAGCAAGGCCTGGACTGGTCCAAGGTGACCATCACCCTGGCCGACGAGCGCTGGGTGCCGGTGGAACATGCCGACAGCAATGCCGGCCTGTTGAAGAAGTATTTGCTGCAAGGCCCGGCGGCCAAGGCCAAGTTCCTGAGCCTGTACAGCGTCGCCGCCACCCTTGACGACGCTGCCGAGCAGGCTGATCGCCTGCTGGCCGAGTTGCCGACGATTGATGTGCTGGTACTGGGCATGGGCGACGACGGCCACACCGCGTCGCTGTTCCCCAATAGCCCGAACCTGGCTGAAGCGTTGAAGCCGGACGGCAGCCGTCGTTGCTGGCCGATGCTGGCGCCGACCGTGCCGCACCAGCGCCTGACCATGAGTCGCGCGCTGCTGGCCACCGCCCACTACACCGTGCTGTCGATTTCCGGCAGCTCGAAATTGACCACCTTGAGCGCCGCGCTGGCCAGTGACGACGTTGCTGCCATGCCGATACGCGCGTTTTTGCAACCTACTCTAGAGATTTACTGGTGCCCATGAGCCAAGGATCAGCCGCGATGAACAGCCCTCAACCTACCGTTTCCATGGCGGACAAAGTTGCCTTGATCGACAGCCTCTGCGCCAAGGCGCGGATCCTGCCGGTGATCACCATTGCCCGCGAACAGGACATCCTGCCGCTGGCCGATGCCCTGGCAGCCGGTGGTTTGACCGCACTGGAAGTGACCCTGCGTTCGCAGTTCGGCCTCAAGGCCATCCAGGTACTGCGTGAGCAGCGTCCGGAGCTGTGCACCGGTGCCGGTACCGTGCTGGATCGTCATATGCTGGAAGCGGCCGAAGTGGCCGGTTCGCAATTTATCGTCACTCCCGGGATTACCCGTGACCTGCTGGAAGCCTCGGTACACAGCTCGATTCCGCTGTTGCCGGGCATCAGCAATGCCTCCGGGATCATGGAAGGTTATGGCCTGGGTTATCGCCGTTTCAAGCTGTTCCCGGCTGAAGTCAGCGGTGGCGTGGCGGCGATCAAGGCCCTGGGCGGCCCGTTTGGCGAAGTGAAATTCTGCCCGACTGGTGGTGTTGGCCCGGCCAACATCAAGAGCTACATGGCGTTGAAAAATGTGATGTGCGTGGGCGGTAGCTGGATGCTTGATCCGGAATGGGTCAAGAACGGCGACTGGGCACGCATCCAGGAAACCACCGCCGAGGCGCTGGCCCTGCTGGACTGATTGGATTTACCGAATCGTTGTTGCTGTGTTCTACGGCATTTTTGCGGTGCACTTGGTCGGTGTGCCGCTTTTTTTTGCCTGCGGAAAATGGCCCACTCCCACTGTAGGAGCGAGCTTGCTCGCGAAAAAACCGAGAGCACCGCTGGGTGTCAGGTTTCCCGTGTCATCGTTAACGACCTTCGCGAGCAAGCTCGCTCCTACAGTGATATCGCGCTCAGTTCGGTGATGGCTTTGATCAGCGCATGAATGTCCGCCGCTGACGTCAAAAAGCCTGGTGTCACCCGAATACAACTGCCGAACGACGCGCCGCTGCGGGTTGTGGTGAAGAGGTTGTATTCCTTGAGCAGTCGGTCCGCCATCACCTGCTGATCCGGCTTGTCAGTGAACTTGAACGACGTGATCGCGCAATACAGCCGTGGGTCGTCCGGCGTCAGCACTTCAATTCCCGGCAACTGCCGCACCTCACTCACCCACAAATCCCGCAGGTAATTAAGGCGGGCGCCCTTGGCTCTGGATCCACCCAGCAAACGATGCTCTTCGAACACCAGCGGCAAGGTCATCAACGCCGGGAAATTCGGCGTGCTGTATGGCGTGCGGGCACGTACATCGGTGGCCGGGTAATGAAACTCCCCCATGTCCGGATCAATGTCCGCCAACCGTTGTGGGTCGATATAAATAAAGCCCAGGGTCAACGGCGCACCGATCCACTTGTGCAGGTTGAAACCGGCAAACGCGATACCCAACTGTGCCAGGTTGAACTCGATCTGCCCCAGCGCATGGGCGCCATCGAGGATCACATCAATTCCATGTTCCCTGGCAGCGCCGGCAATCGCCTCCACCGGCATCACCAGCCCGGTGCGGTGGGTCACGTAGGTCAGTGCCAGCAGTTTCAGGCGGGGATAGCGCAGGAACGCATCGCGATACGTCTGCACCAGGCTGTCGAAACTGGCCGGGTGTTCGTGGGCAATCTCGATCACTTCTACGCCACGATTCTGCGCCAGCCAGCGCATGGCGCCCTTGACGGTGTCGTACTCCAGGTCGCTGATCAGCACCTGGTCGCCGGGCTGCAAGCGGTTGTAGTTGCGGATCAGCGACTGCAACGCATCCGAGGCGCAGCGGGTGAGGGCGATGGCTTCAGGATCGGCGTCCATCAACTGCGCCAACTGGTTACGGATCTCGACGTTTTCGCCCTGCTCGAAACGCTGGCGCACATGGATCGAGTTGCTGCGGTTGATGAAGGCGACGTTGTCCTGATACTGCTCAAGTACCGCGCGGCTCATGCGCCCGAAGTAACCGTTTTCGAGGTTGATCGGGCCGGGCTCCAGGTCGTAGCGCTGGGCGATGGCGTGCCAGTGTTGTTCGTCGCGGGTACTGTCCATGTGCGTGCTCTATTAATGACGAGGGGCGGGCTTGCCGTGCTTGGCGCGTAGGGGTTCCAGCAGTTCGGATAAACCGTTGTGGTCGATTTCCTGCATCAGGGCCAGCAACCCGCCCAGTTCGCCGTGGGGGAAACCTTCACGGGCGAACCAGTTCAGGTAGGGGCCGGGCAAGTCGGCAATGATCCGGCCCTTGTACTTGCCGAAGGGCATTTCGCGGGTGATCAGCAGTTCAAGTTTTTCAGGGTTCATTGCGGCTTCAGGTGTTTGAGTCGATGCCTTGGAAAATACAGGCATTCTGCATGGAGGCCAAATGACAGATCATGCAAATAAAGCGGATACAGATTTTTGTGTATTGGCTAACTTATTGAAATTTAAGTAATAAATTGTTTTTCAAAAGCTGGCACGGGCGCTGCAATTACTAATACACGTTTCTTAACCCGCGAAGGAATTGAAAAATGACTGATATCAACAAAGAATCGATCTCTGTACTCAACGACCTGATCGAGACCAGCAAAGACGGCCAGGAAGGCTTCAAGACCTGCGCAGAAGACATCAAGCACCCAGAACTCAAAGCCCTGTTTGCCAAACGTTCCGTTGATTGCGGTACCGCCGCTGCCGAACTGCAGACCGCAGTAAGAGCGCTGGGTGGCGATCCGGAAGATTCCGGCAGCGTCGCCGGTGCCTTGCACCGTGGTTGGGTCGACGTGAAGTCGATGGTGACCGGTAAAGACGAAGAAGCCGTGCTGAACGAAGCCGAGCGCGGTGAAGACCACGCACTGAAGGCTTACAAAGAAGCGATCGAGAAGATCAACAAGCACAACCTGCTGGGCATTCGTGACCTGGTAGAGCGTCAGTTCCACGGCGCGCAACGCAACCACGACCAGGTGAAAGCCCTGCGTAACCAGGCTCGCGCTCAGTCTTGAGCCCCGCCTGAATAAAAAAGCCCCGCAGATGCGGGGCTTTTTCATGGGCATTCGTTCAACCGATGCTGATGGCCGGCAGTTCGGTCAGGGTCACGGTCTGCTGCTTGCGTGGCGCGAGGATCTCGGCTTCGCCATCCACCACCAGTTCATCGCGCTGGTTGAATACGCGGGTGGCGATACGCACGCGGAATTTCGGCAGCTTCTCGAGGATTTCCAGACGCACGGTCAGGGTGTCGCCGATTTTGACCGGCTTCTGGAAGGTCATTTGCTGGCCGATGTATATCGTGCCGGGCCCAGGCAACTCGCACGCAACCGCCGCGCTGATCAGGGCGCCGCTGAACATGCCGTGGGCAATGCGCTCCTTGAACATGGTCGCCTTGGCGAATTCGGCGTCCAGATGCACCGGGTTGTGGTCGCCGGACATTGCCGCGAACAACTGGATATCGCGCTCTTCGACGGTCTTGCTGTAGCTGGCGGTCTGGCCGACTTCGAGGGCTTCGTAAGGCGTGTTGGTAACCTGGGTCATCAGTTGGTGCATCCTGTGGCTAATCAGAAATCTTAATATATTGATTTTAAACGAAAAATCATTCGCAGCGAGTAGGGCGGCGCAGCACTGCTGCCTGGGCCAGCCACGTCAGCACGTCGGCTGTGACCGCATCACGGTTGGTTTCGTTGAATAATTCGTGGCGCGCCTGTGGGTAAATGCTCAGCTCCAGGTGCTGGCAGCCGGCTTCACGCAACGCATTGGCCAGACTTTTGAGACGCTTGCCTTCACTGACCGGATCACATTCACCGCCCATTATCAGGATGGGCAGCCCCGGGTCTATCTGAGCGAGATTGGACGCTTTGCTGATTTGCTGCAAGCCGCCCAGCAGGTCGATCCACAGCTGGTTGGTGCAACGGAAGCCGCAAAGCGGGTCGCTGACGTACTTGTCGACCTCGGCCGGGTCACGGCTGAGCCAGTCGAAAGCGGTGCGATTGGGTTTGAACGCCTTGTTGAACGATCCAAATGACAGGAAATCAATCAGCGCACTGCGCCCGCGCAACCCCTGGCGCAGGCGTTCGACATGGGCAATCACCTTGGCCGCGCCGTACAGCGCCACCGGCTGGAAATTCGAGCCGCTGAGAATCGCCCCGTTAAGGCTCGCGCTGTGGTGCAGCAGGTACGCCTGGGCAATGTAGCTGCCCATGCTGTGGCCCAGCAGGATGATCGGCACCCCCGGCGCTTGCTGGCCGATATGCTGGTTGAGGCTCGCCAGGTCGCCCACCACCTTGTTCCAGCCGTCTTTCTCGGCGAACAGCCCCAGGGTGCCCTCGTCGGCGGTACGCCCGTGGCCGCGCTGGTCGGGGGCGTACAGGCCGTAGCCGGCATCGCACAACGCCTGGGCCAGGCGGGCATAGCGGCCACTGTGCTCGGCCATGCCGTGGGCCAGCATGATCAGCGCCTTGGGCGGCCCGTCCGGCAGCCACTGGTTGACGTACACCCGACTGCGGTCATTCGCGGTCAGCCAGAAAGTGGTGTGGTTCATGGCGCTTCCTTTGCTCAGGGTCGTTGCAGTGTATAGCTCATTCACCGCAGGCCGCTGGATCAGCGCTGGCCTTGGCGGGGAGATTCACACAATCAATGACGCATCTTGTTGTATTTGCCTGATTGACCATAGCTGCTAACGTCCCCAAAGCTCCGCTTTCATCGCAACATCAAAAGCGGCCGGACCACTCAGGTAAGAGGACAAGAATAATGCAACCTGATTTCTGGAATGACAAACGCGCAGCCGGGGTTCCCAACGAGATCGACCTCACAGCCTATAAATCGGTGATCGAAGTCTTCGAGCGTTCCTGCAAGACCTTTGCCGATCGTCCGGCGTTCAGCAACATGGGGATCACCCTGACCTACGCCGAGCTGGATCGGCGCAGCGCCGCGTTCGCCGGTTACCTGCAGTGGCACACCGACCTCAAGCCGGGTGACCGCATTGCCGTGCAGATGCCCAACGTCCTGCATTATCCGATTGCCGTGTTCGGCGCCCTGCGCGCCGGGCTGATCGTGGTCAACACCAACCCGTTGTACACCCCGCGGGAAATGCGTCACCAATTCAAGGATGCCGGCATTCGTGCGCTGGTGTACCTGAACCTGTTTGGCTCGCGTGTTGAAGAAGTCAGCAAGGACACCGAGATCGAATACCTGATCGAAGCGAAGATGGGCGACTTCATGCCCGCCGCCAAGGGCTGGCTGATCAACACCGTGGTCGACAAGGTGAAGAAGATGGTCCCGGCCTATAACCTGCCGCAAGCCATCTCCTTCAAGCGCGCCCTGCGCATGGGCGCCGGCCAGGCACTCAACCGCCACCCGGTGACCCTCGACGACATCGCGGTGCTGCAATACACCGGCGGCACCACCGGCCTGGCCAAGGGCGCAATGCTTACCCACGGCAACCTGGTGGCCAACATGCAGCAAGTGCGGGCGTGCATGTCGCAACTGGGGGACGACGGCCATCCGCTGATCAAGGAAGGCCAGGAGGTGATGGTGGCGCCGCTGCCGCTGTACCACATCTATGCCTTCACCGCGAATTGCATGTGCATGATGGTATCGGGCAACCACAACGTACTGATCACCAATCCCCGGGACATTGGCGGCTTTATCAAGGAGCTGAAAAAGTGGCGCTTCACCGGGCTGCTGGGGCTCAACACCCTGTTCGTGGCCTTGATGGACCACCCGGACTTCAAGAGCCTGGATTTCTCCCACCTCAAGCTCACCAACTCCGGCGGCACCGCACTGGTCAAGGCCACGGCCGAGCGCTGGCAGCAACTGACCGGCTGTGCGATTGGTGAAGGCTACGGCTTGACCGAAACCTCACCGGTGGCCAGCACCAACCCCTATGGCGGCAAATCGAAGCTGGGCACCGTGGGCATTCCGGTGCCGGGCACGGCGATGAAGATCATCGACGACAACGGCGCGGAGCTGCCGCTGGGCGAGCGGGGCGAGCTCTGCATCAAGGGCCCGCAAGTGATGAAGGGCTACTGGCAGCAGCCGGTGGCCACTGCCGAGACCCTGGACGCCGAAGGCTGGCTCAAGACCGGCGATATCGCGGTGATCGACCCGGACGGCTTTGTGCGCATCGTTGATCGCAAGAAGGATCTGATCATCGTCTCGGGGTTCAACGTGTACCCCAACGAGATCGAAGACGTGGTGATGGCGCATCCGGCGGTGGCCAGCTGCGCGGTGATCGGCGTACCGGACGAGCGTACCGGCGAGGCGGTGAAGCTGTTTGTGGTGGCCCGTGCCCAGGGCGTGAGCCTTGAAGAGCTGAAGACCTACTGCAAGGCCAACTTCACCGGCTACAAGGTGCCCAAGCATATTGTGCTGCGTGAGTCGTTGCCGATGACGCCGGTGGGCAAGATCCTGCGGCGCGAATTGCGCGACATAGCCTGATTTGAAATAAGGTCAAAAAATGTGGGAGCGGGCTTGCTCGCGAAAGCGGTATACCAGTCGACATATCCTGTGACTGACACTGCGCTTTCGCGAGCAAGCCCGCTCCCACATTTGGTTTTTATTCATTCAGTTTAAATGCGTAGAAGCCCATTCCAGAGCCCTTTCTTGGCTTATAGAATCTTTGCTCTAAAAATGACCATTAGATATTCTTGAGTCATGTTTATGACCGTAGGGGCCTCTTTTGGCTCTAGGCGGCCCTTGGCAAAGCTGCTACTCTCGGCGCGCTTTGTGACCTCTTGGCCTGCTTTTAACCGCCAGACTCACCCAAAAACAAACAAATAATAATCGCATCAAATGCGATGAATGAATTCGCGTCGCTGAGGAGTGGGCTTCCATGATCGAAGACTTTTGGAAGGATAAGTACCCCGCCGGGATTGCTGCAGAAATCAATCCAGACGAGTATCCGAATATTCAGGCGGTACTGAAGCAGTCCTGCCAACGCTTCGCCAACAAACCGGCTTTCAGCAACCTGGGCAAGACAATCACCTACGGTGAACTGTACGAACTGTCCGGCGCCTTCGCCGCTTACCTGCAACAGCATACCGACTTGCAGCCCGGTGATCGAATCGCCGTGCAACTGCCCAACGTCCTGCAATACCCGGTCGCCGTGTTCGGCGCCATCCGTGCTGGCCTGATCGTGGTCAACACCAACCCGCTGTACACCGCGCGGGAAATGGAACACCAATTCAACGACTCCGGTGCCAAGGCCCTGGTCTGCCTGGCCAACATGGCGCACCTGGCTGAAAAAGTCGTGCCCAAGACTTCCGTCCGGCACGTGATCGTCACCGAAGTCGCCGACCTGTTGCCGCCGCTCAAGCGCCTGCTGATCAACAGCGTCATCAAGTACGTGAAGAAGATGGTCCCGGCCTATCACTTGCCCAAGGCGATCAAGTTCAACGACGTATTGGCCAAGGGCCACGGCCAGCCGGTGAACGAAGTCAGCCCCGCCAGCGACGAAGTTGCCGTGCTGCAATACACCGGCGGCACCACGGGCGTGGCCAAGGGCGCGATGCTGACCCACCGCAACCTCGTCGCCAACATGCTGCAGTGCAAGGCGCTGATGGGCTCCAACCTGAATGAAGGTTGCGAGATCCTGATTACCCCGCTGCCGCTGTACCACATCTATGCCTTCACCTTTCATTGCATGGCGATGATGCTGATCGGCAACCACAACATCCTGATCAGCAACCCGCGCGACCTGTCGGCGATGGTCAAGGAACTGTCGAAGTGGAAGTTCAGCGGCTTTGTCGGCCTGAACACCCTGTTTGTTGCCCTGTGCAACAACGATGCCTTCCGCAAGCTGGATTTCTCGGCGCTGAAGGTCACCCTGTCCGGCGGCATGGCCCTGCAACTGGCGGCGGCCGAGCGCTGGAAAGCGGTCACCGGCTGCTCCATCTGCGAAGGTTACGGCATGACCGAAACCAGCCCGGTGGCCACCGTGAACCCGATCCAGAACATCCAGATCGGCACCATCGGCATCCCGGTGCCGTCGACCCTGTGCAAGGTCATCACCGATGACGGCGTCGAGCTGGCGCTGGGTGAAGTGGGCGAGTTGTGCGTCAAGGGCCCGCAAGTGATGAAGGGCTACTGGCAGCGCGAAGACGCCACCGCCGAGATCCTCGACAGCGAAGGCTGGCTGAAGACCGGTGACATCGCGATCATCCAGCCGGATGGCTACATGCGCATTGTCGACCGCAAGAAGGACATGATTCTGGTCTCCGGTTTCAACGTCTACCCCAACGAGCTGGAAGACGTGCTGGCGACCCTGCCGGGCGTGCTGCAATGCGCGGCCATTGGTGTGCCGGACGAGAAGTCCGGGGAACACATCAAGATCTTCATCGTGGTCAAGCCGGGTGCCAGCCTGACCAAAGACCAGGTGATGGAGCACATGCGCGCCAACGTCACCGGCTACAAGGTGCCCAAGGCCGTGGAATTCCGCGATGCGCTGCCGACTACCAACGTGGGCAAGATCCTGCGCCGCGAACTGCGGGACGAAGAACTGAAAAAGCTGGGTTTGAAGAAGTAACTCGGCCCCCAACAAAAAGCCCCGCAGATGCGGGGCTTTTTATTGAACGCTGATTCCGCCACTTGGAATGCAATCCAATGTGGGAGCGGGCTTGCTCGCGAAAGCGGAGTATCAGTGACATATCGGTGACTGACACTCCGCTTTCGCGAGCAAGCCCGCTCCCACAGTTTTTACCGTATTCCTACAGTGCGAACTGCGCGAAGCTCACACCAGCACCGGCCGGGCGTACGTCCTTGAGGAACGAGTCCTTGTCGGCACTCAGCTCCAGGGTAATCTCCGGCTTGCGCTTGCCGGCATTGCGCACCACCAGGCCTTCCAGCTTCTCGCGCAGAAACACCGTTGGCACCTTCAGGTGCAGCAACTGGTCGCTCTCGGCGTTGTGCATCAACAAGTGGATCCACTCGTACTGGCCCACGGCAATCCGGCCCACCGGCAGGTCGAACCACCAGATGTTGCGTTTGCGGTCCAGGTCGGTGAAGTGGCAGTTGTTGACACCGAGTACGGCACCGCCCAGTTCCTGGTTTCTGCGGGCAATGGCCTGTGCTTTATTGAGTTTCATAACCTTCCTACGGGATCTGTTACCCAGCGCTTGCGCCTGGATGTGCCCGGCATTCTCGTGGGTTGGCCGCAAAACATAAAGCCAAACCTGTACGGCGCGATGAAATGCCGCTGAAAAAATAATTGAAACTCTCTGGAAAGGCCAAGGGTCAACGATTACGTAGTGACCAAAATCCTTGATTGTTCCCAGGAGAAATACCATGAGCAGCACATCGGATAAGGCAAAAGGTTTGGCGAACGAAGCCGTAGGCAACATCAAGCAAGGTGTTGGCAAAGTCACCGGCAACGACAAGTTGCGGGCTGAAGGCGTGGTTCAGGAAAAGAAAGGTGAAGTGCAAAAAGCAGTCGGCGACACCAAGGACGCAGTAAAGAAAGCGGTCAAATAGTCCCGACCTGGCTGCCTGCACTCCAGCAGCCCGACGGCCATCCACGGATGGCCGTTTTTGTGTCACCTGCAGTGATTAAAGTTTGGAAATTGTTTCAAGGTCGCCAAATAAGCTACCTTGATGTAGAAAACGGCCCCTGAGTCGCCCACGAACTCAACTTTTTGCGGCGAAAGGAGACGCTATGATTTTTCCGGTATTACAAGGCTTGCCCCTGCACAAAGTGCTGGTGCGCACTGTCACAGAGTTCCTCGATGACGAGATGCCTACGTACGCCTCGGCGCTGGCCTACCAGATGCTGTTCTCGCTGTTTCCCTTCCTGCTGTTCCTGATTGCCCTGATCGGTTTCCTGCACCTGCCGGACTTCTTCACCTGGCTGCGCATGCAATCGGAACTGGTATTGCCGCCCCAGGCCCTGGAGCAGGTCAACCCGGTGATCGACCAGTTGCAGCAATCCAAGGGTGGCCTGTTGTCGGTGGGTATCGTGATCGCGCTGTACACCGCCTCGGCGGGTGTGCGCCTGATGATGAGTGCGATGAATGCCGCCTATGACGTGGTGGAAGGCCGACCGATCTGGAAGCGTTTCCCGCTGTCGATTTTCTACACCGTAGGCTTCGCCGGCATGCTGTTGGCCGCCGCCGCCTTGATGGTGCTCGGGCCCCAGGTGATGGAATGGCTGGCGGGGCAGATCGGCATGCAGGAATTCGTGGTCACGCTGTGGACCATCCTACGTTGGCCGCTGATCGTCATCCTGTTGATGTTCTCCGTGGCGTTGATGTACTACGTGATGCCTGACGTGAAGCAGAAGTTTCGCTTCATCACACCGGGTTCGGTGCTGGCGGTGGTGGTCTGGATCGTCGCTTCCCTGGGTTTTGGCTACTACGTCAAAACCTTTGCTGACTACAACGCCATGTATGGCAGTATCGGCGCGATCATTGTGCTGCTGTTGTACTTCTACATCTCGGCTGCCGTGCTGTTGCTGGGGGCGGAGATGAATGCGGTGATCGAACACATGTCGGCCGAAGGCAAGGATCCTGGTGAAAAGGACTTTGGCGAGCACGACGAAAAAAAGCATGTCTCAGGCCTTGGCCGCGACCCTTCCCTCAAGCCCACTACCGATGAAGTCTGATCGATGATCCGTGAAATCCTGAAAATGGGCGATGAGCGCCTGCTGCGCATTGCCCCGCCGGTTCCGCCGGAAATGTTCGACAGCCCCGAGCTGTGGCAGTTGATTGATGACATGTTCCAGACCATGGAACACGTCGGCGGCGTCGGCCTGGCCGCGCCACAGATTGGAGTGGACCTGCAACTGGTGATCTTCGGTTTCGAGAGCAGCGAACGCTACCCGGACGCGCCCGCCGTGCCCCAGACCATCCTCATCAACCCGCTGATCACGCCGCTCAGCCCGGTGCTGGAAGAAGGCTATGAAGGGTGCCTGTCGGTGCCGGGCTTGCGCGGGGCCGTGGACCGTTACCAGCAGATTCGCTACGAAGGGTTTGACCCCAAGGGCGAGCCGATTGTGCGGATTGCCGAAGGCTTTCACGCGCGGGTGGTACAGCACGAGTGCGATCACCTGATCGGCCGGCTGTACCCGTCGCGGATTACCGATTTCAGCAAGTTCGGGTTTATCGAAGTGATGTTCCCGGATATGGATCCTACGGCAGACGAATAACCCTCAGGCAAAACACACATCAAACTGTGGGAGCGGGCTTGCTCGCGAAAGCGGAGTGCCAGTCACCGAAGTTATAGACTGATCCACCGCATTCGCGAGCAAGCCCGCTCCCACATTTGTTCTGTGTGCATTCAGCTTATTTTGCGGGCTTCACAAACCGCAACGTCATCCGGTCCGACTCACCAATCGCCACATACCTCGCCTTGTCCTTTTCCCCCAACGTCAACGCCGGCGGCAAGGTCCAGACCCCATCCGGGTAGTCCTTGGTATCTTTCGGGTTGGCATTCACCTCGCTCTGCCCCTCAAGCTTGAACCCCGCATCCGTCGCCAGTTTCACCACATACGCGGTGGTCAGGTAACCGCTGTGCTTGATGTCTTCCAGCGATGCCCCGTCCTTGGCCCGGTGATCCACCACCCCCAGCACGCCGCCCGGTTTTAACACCTTGAAGAACGCCTCGAACATCGCCGGCGCCGTATCCGCCATCACCCAGTTATGCACGTTGCGAAAGGTCAGCACGGTGTCGGCCGAGCCAGGCTTGCCCAGCACCGGAGCCTTGGGGTCGAACTCGGCGAAGCCGGCCTTGGAATAATGCACCGGGTCTGCGGCGAATTTCTTTTTCAGGTTTTCTTCTGATGTACGCGCGTAGGCACTGCTGTTCGGCGCCTGCACGGCAGCGATGTAGTGGCCGTTATCCTTGAGCAGCGGCGCCAGCAGCTCGCTGTACCAGCCACCACCGGGGGTGATTTCGATCAGGGTCTGGTCGCCCCGCAGGCCAAAGAACTCCAGGGTCTGCTGCGGGTGACGATACACATCACGCGCGCTGTTGGCCGGCACGCGCCAACTGCCGGCGAGCACGGTTGCATACTGCTCGGCGGAAACCGGCGCTTCGGCTGCCTGGCTCAAGGCCGGGGCGAGGAGGGCTGCAAGGGATAAGGCTGCAAGGGTCGCTTTCATGATCATCCTGTAATGGGCCGCTGGTGCCGCCGAGGCTAGCATGGGGCCCACAACGGCTGATCACACTTTATTGAAGGTCGACCTCACCAACGGTTCTAAGCCCATGGCGATCATCGGCTTGTTGCGTTTGTAGCGCACCAGGCGCTCCGACAAGGACTGCGGCAGCAACGTGTCCTGGGTAAAACCCTGGCGTTGATAAAAGCCTTCCAGGTCCGGATGGCACAGCAGCCACACCGTGCCTTCAACGCTTGCGACCGAGGCGCGAATCAATTGCGCCGCCAGCCCCTGGCCACGCAGCGCCGGGTCGACAAACAGCCCGGTCAACCACTGCCCACCCACCACCGGCGTCAGGCACAGGCCCGCGACAATCTCGCTGCCCCTGGCCACCCACAACTGGCCACCCTTGAGGGCCTTCATCGGTGAGTTATGGCTGCGATAGAACTTGTTCAGCAGCGGCCACAACGGCTCTGCCAGTCGGTCAATGTGCAACTCGGGCATGGTTTTCAAACACGCGAATCCAGGGGGTGCAGATTATAAGTCGGGCAAAGCGCCTTCTGTTGGGCAATCGGTGTTATACCCAGTGTTACATCCCCTGTAAGTGGAGCACGCATCATGGCCAAAGGTCTGAATTCCAAGAAAGCTGACAAGAAGAAACCGGCAAAGACCGCCGATGAAAAACGCGCCGAGAAAAAGGCCAAGAAAACCGACAGCAACCTGTTCGGTCATTAAGTTCTAAGCTAAGCACCAAACGATCTGCAAGATTTTCCCGCCCCATTGCACAGAGCAGGATGAAGCCGACTTTTTCGTCGGCCACGCCTGCCCTGAGCTGCCGATGTCCAACTACCTTGATGAAACCCAGCGCCGGGAAATCGAAGCCCTGGCCCAGACCTTTACCGCCCGCACTGAGTGGCCGACCTGGCTGCTGTTGATCGGCGTCTATGCCGGCTGGTTTGCCGTGATCCTCGCCAGCCACTGGCTTGGCCTGTGGCTGAGTACCGCACTGTTGATCCCGCTCGTGACGCTGTGGATGTCCCTGCAACACGAACTGCTGCACGGCCATCCCACCCGCTTCACTGCTTTGAACAAACTCCTCGGCTACGCACCGTTTGCCGTCTGGTACCCCTACACCCTGTACCGCAACTGCCACCTGGTGCACCACAACGACGAAGACCTGACGGTGCCCGGTGTCGACCCGGAAAGCCGCTACCTGAATCAGCGGCAGTGGGACGACAGTTCGCTGTTCGAGCGCACCTTGCATTGGCTGACCAAGACCGTCCTGGGGCGCTTCCTGTTGGGTTCGCCGCTGGCGCTGTGGAAGCTGGCGCGCAACGAGGTCAGACGCCTACGCAAAGGCCAGCGCCAGGCGTGGCTGATGTGGCTGAGCCATGGCACCGTGACCGTGCTGATGCTGACCTTCATCGCCCACTACAGCGTGCTGCCGGTGTGGCACTACGTGGCGCTGGTCAGCGTGCCGGCCTTGTCGGTGGCGGCGATCCGTTCCTACTATGAGCATCGCCCGCACCCACAACCGGAACAGCGCACGGTGCTTAACGAAGCCGCCTGGCCGTGGACCTGGCTGTTCCTCAACAATAACCTGCACCTGGTGCATCACGACTTGCCGAAGCTGCCGTGGTATTTGCTGCCCACCGTGTACCGCGCGCGCCGCGAACAATGGGTGGCGCGCAGCGGCGGGTTCCTGGTGCAGGGTTACGGCCAGTTGATCGGCCGTCACGGGCTCAAGGCCATCGACAGCCCACGGCACCCCTTTGCTTGAGAGACGACCATGAGTGACCGCTACGCCGAACTGCTGATGTACGTGGCGCCGCAGCAGGTGCAACAGGCCAATGAGCGCTGGCTTTCGCGCATCCTTGAGCGCCTGGGCGCGACCCGCCGCAAGGCTGATCATCTCGACCTGCGCAGCCTGTGGCGCGCCCCGCAATTGCTGCTGACGCAAACCTGCGGCTACCCGCTGATGACCGAGCTGCGCGGGCAAGTCCAGGTGATTGGCCGCCCGCGCTACGAACTGCCCCACAGCAGCGGCGGCCAGCATTGCAGCCTGCTGCTGACCCGCGACGACAATCCCCGCGTTGCCTTGGCGGACTTCCAAGACAGCCGCGGCGTGATCAACGGCCATGACTCCAACAGCGGCATGAACCTGCTGCGCGAACGCCTGGCGCCGCTGCAGCAGGGCGGTCGGTTCTTTGCCGAAGTCGGCATCAGCGGCGCCCATCGCGAAAGCCTGCGCTGGCTGCGGGAAAACCGCGCCGACCTTGCCGCCATCGACAGCGTGACCTACGACTACCTCGCCCGTTTTGCGCCAGAGGAAGTGGCCGGGCTGAGGATCGTCACCCGCAGCGCGCCCAGCCCGACGCTGCCTTACATCAGCGCGCCGGGCTCAAGTGAACACCTGCGGGAGGTCATGAACCTGGCCTTGCAGGATCTGCCCGAAGTGGTGCAAACCCTCGGCGTACACGAAGTGCTGCCCGCCACCGAAGCGGATTACCAGGTGCTGCTGGATTACCGGCAGCAGGCTGAAGCCTTGGGTTATCCACGCCTCCAATGATCGTTCCCACGCTCCGCGTGGGAATGCATCCTGTGACGCTCTGCGTCACGATTTCAAAGCAGACGCAGAGCGTCCAAGGCGGCATTCCCACGCAGAGCGTGTGAACGATCGGTTATATAAAAATACCTTTTAAATATTATTAAAGAATAAGCAGCCTTGCTAGGATCGCTCCACCGGAACACCGGACATAACGCGCAACCTACTCAGATGGAGCCACTATGTCCGGCGCCGACACTTCTCACAGCGATTACGTGGGCGGATTGTTCCGCAGTCATTACGACTGGCTGTGCGGCCGTTTGCACCGCCATCTCGATTCCCGTGCCCACGCCGAAGACATCGCCGCCGACACCTTCGTCCAACTGTTGAGCTCCCCGGGCGTGGCGCCGATCCGCCAGCCACGCGCCTTGCTCACCACCATTGCCCAACGCCTGATGTACCAGCTGTGGCGTCGCCGTGACCTGGAGCGCGCCTACCTCGACGCCCTCGACCAGGACGAAACCTCGCCCGCGCCATCCCCTGAGGATTTGGCGCAGATGCTCGAAGCCCTGCAGGCCATCGACCAGTTGCTCGACGGCTTGCCGGCCAAGGTCAAGGCGACCTTTCTGCTGTCGCAACTCAATGGCCTGACCTACCCGGAAATCGCGGCCGAGCTGGGCATTTCCCAGCGCTCGGTCAGCGACTACATGACCCGTGCCGTCAACCGCTGCCTGCGGCTGTGCCTGGAATGAGCGACGAACTGATCGACAGCGCCACTCGCTGGGTGGTGTTGCTGCGCTCCGGCGAGGCGAGTGCCGCCGACTGGCAGCGTTACCATCAGTGGCGCGCCGCAGACCCGCGTCACGAAGCCTTGTGCCAACAACTGGAAACCCGCCTCGGTGTGTTTCAAATTCCGCAGGCCCAAGGCGTCAGCGGCAAGGTATTGCAGCAGGCACTGGACGCGCCATCCAGCCGCCGCACCGTATTGCGCGGCGCCCTGGTGGGCGCTGGCCTGATGCTGGGCGCCGGTTGGCTGGCCCGGCCGGTGATGGAGGATTTGACCGCCGATATCCGCACCGGCACCGGCGAACGGCGCACTGTAGAGCTGGCGGATGGCAGCGAGTTACTGCTCAACGCCCGCAGTGCCGCCGACATCCAGTTCGACCCACAACACCGCGTGGTGCGCCTGCGCGATGGCGAGTTGCTGGTGAAGATTGCCAGGGACAGCAACCGACCGTTTTTCATCCAGACCGATCAAGCTCGACTGCATGCCTTGGGCAATCGCCTGTTGCTGCGGGAGCGCGAAGGGCAGGGCCACGTGGTTGCGCTCAACGGCGCCCTGGAGATCGACGGCCAGAACGGCGAACGCCTGCAACTGGAGGCCGGGCACGAAGTCACTTACGACCGCTTCGGCTTCGGACCGGTGCTCGCCAGTTCCTCGGGCGCGACCGCCTGGATCGATGGCTTCCTGCAAGTGCGCGACCGCCCGCTGGTGGAAGTGATCGACGCACTGCGCCCGTATCACAACGGTGTGCTGCGCCTCGATCCGGCGGTGGCAGGGTTGCGGGTCAGCGGCCTGTACCGCCTCGACAATCCCGACCAGATCCTCGACACCCTGGCACGCACCCTGCCGATCCACATCACCCGCCGGACCGGGTTGTGGGTGACCGTCAGTGCCACCTGAAAACGGTTCACCTCGGTCAATGTGGGAGCTGGCTTGCCTGCGATGCGAGCACCTCGGCCTCTCAGATGTACCGCAGCGATACCATCGCAGCCTCGCTAAAGCTCGACAGCTCCCACAGTTGACCGCGTCGTTTCCGAATGTCGGTTCTATCGACATAACCAAACGATCTGCAAGTTTTCCCCCGGCCATCCCACATCACTCCCGTAAGCGCTGCGGGGAGCAGCGCTCAGGAGTTTCCTTGGGGGGAGCCAACGTGAGCCCATTCAACCGTACACCGCTTCGAACCTTTGCCCTGGTGCCGTTGGCCAGTCTGTTCCTGTCTTTCGCTGCCAGCGCCGAAGAGGCGCGGCAGGTCTACCACATCGCGCCCGGCCCGCTGGATGAAGTGCTGCTGAACATCAGCCGCCAGAGCGGCCAGGTGATTTCCTTCACGCCACAATTGGGCAATTATTCCTCGGCGCGGGTCGACGGTTCGCTGTCGGCGCAACAGGCGGTAGACGCCGCGCTCAAGGGCACCGGCCTGCAAGTCCAGGTCAGCCCGGACGGTGCATTCATCATCAAGGAAGGTGCCAAAGTCGCGCCTGCCAGCAACAGCATCAAGGCGCAAACCGCCGAAGCCCAGGCGCCGACCCTCGACCGTGTGGTCGCCATCGGTACCCGTCGCAGCGACGCCACGGCCCTGACCAGCAGCGCCCCGGTGGATGTGATAAACGCCGAGGAACTCAAGCAAACCGGCGCCACCAGCCTTAACCAGGCGCTGTTCCAACTGCTGCCCTCGTTCAACTTTCCACAGAACAACAGCGCCACCCGCGGCCAGGATCCGAAAGGCGCCTCCCTGCGCGGCTTGTCCCCGGACCAGACCCTGGTGCTGATCAACGGCAAGCGCCGGCACACCTCGGCGGTGGTGAACATTTCCGGTGGCGTGCCGTTCATTGGCGCGCAGCCGGTGGACCTCGACATGATCCCCATCAGCGCCATCGACCACGTCGAAGTGCTGCGCGACGGTGCCTCGGCGCAATACGGTTCGGACGCGGTGGCGGGGGTGGTCAACATCGTGCTCAAGGAGCGCGACAGCGGTGGCGGCATCAACACCCAACTGGGCAAATACGCCCAGGGCGACGGCTTCAGCAAAACCACCGATGGCTGGTACGGCATCGGCTTGCCGGGGGATGGTTTCCTGACCCTGAGCTTCAACACCCTGAACAACAAACCCGATGACATCGGCGACAAATACGTCGCCGACGGCCAGGTACAAGACCCGCGCTGGGGCGGTGCCGGGCGCGACAAATACAACCTGGCGGCCAACGCCGAAATCGGCCTGAACGACCAATGGCGCCTCTACAGTTTCGCCACCTTCGGCCAGGACACCTCGGTAAACAACACGCCGCCGCTGCTGGCCAGCAGCCCGAACAACGTGGCCGGGATCTACCCCAACGGCACCATCCCGAAATACCGCTATCGCTATGAAGACGGCGCCGTCACCGTCGGCACCCGCTATGAAGACGAGAGCATCGGCCGCTTCGATTTGAGCGCCACCTATGGCCGCGACGAGCACGACGAACTGGCTTTCAACACCGTCAACCCGAGCTACGGGATCAACAGCCCGACCAAGTTCAACGTCGCCACCCTGGTCAACGACCAGACCAACATCACCCTGGATTACGCCAAGGATCTGAACGTCGACTGGTCGAGCCATCCACTCACCGTTTCAGCGGGCGTTGCCTACCGGCATGAGCAATACCGGCTGGAGGCCGGCGACTACGATTCCTATTCCTACGGTGGCATCGACGGCGTGCAGGTTGGCGCGGTGCAGGCTTCGGGCCTGACCCCGGACGACGCCGGCACCTTTAAGCGTGATGTGAGCGGCGTGTATTTCGGCCTGGAAAACCAGGTCACCGACAAGCTCCAGGTGGGCATTGCCGGGCGTACCGAGCACTACTCGGACTTCGGTTCAGCCACCACCGGCAAACTCTCGGCGCGCTATGACTTCACCCCGAAAGTCGGCCTGCGGGCCACGGTCAACAATGCCTACCACGCGCCCAGCCTGGGCCAGATCGGCACCTCCTGGACCACCACCACCAACCTCGACGCCAACGGCAACCCGGTGCTGACCCGCATGCTGCCGGCCGACAACCCGGCCGCCCGAGCCCTAGGTGCACAGCCGCTGAAGCCCGAGAAGTCCACCAACTTCTCCCTGGGCCTGGTGCTGCGCCCAACCGACCAGGCCTCGCTGACCATCGACGCCTACCAGATTTCGATTCGTGACCGCCTGCTGTTCAGCGGTGGTATTTCCGGGCCGCTGGCCGAGCAGATCCTCAAGGACGCCGGCTACGGCCAGTACTCCTGGGCGCAGTTCATGACCAACGCCGCCGACACCCGCACCCGCGGCGTCGACATCGTGGGCAAGTACAACCTGGACCTTGAGCAGTTGGGCAACCTGAACCTGTCGGCGGGCTACACCAAGGCCCGCACCACCATCGAGAAGGTCCACGAAAACCCCAACGGCTTCGAAGTGCTGACCCGTGAATCCCGTGGCTTCCTGGAGCACGGTTACCCGGAAGACAAGCTGGTGTTTGGCGCGGTCCACAAGCTCAACCAATGGACTATCGCCCTCAACGAAACCCGTTACGGCAAGTACCGCAAATATGCGTCCAGCGAAGCCAACGCCCAGTACGACCAGACCTTCAGCGCGCAATGGACCACCGACCTGGACGTGAACTACGCCTTCACCAAACAACTGCGGGTGTCGGTGGGCGTCAACAACCTGTTCGACAGCAAGCCTGACGACTACAACACCCGTTTGCGCCAGACCCCGGGCCAGCAATACAGCTACCTGTCGCCGACGGCGCCGGAAGGGGCGTTTTACTACACGCGGCTCAGTTATGACTTTTAAACCCTGATGCAAAACCTGTGGCGAGGGAACTTGCTCCCGCTGGGGCGCGTAGCGGCCCCAAGCACTTTGGGCCTGCTGCGCAGTCCAGCGGGAGCAAGCTCCCTCGCCACAAGAGCACTCTTCATGGAATCACCACGAGGTAACACATGAAAACAATCAAGAACCTGCTCGGTGGCTCGCTATTGGCACTCACCGTCCTGGCACAATCAGCCACGGCCGCCGAACCTGCCAAACCGATCCACTTCGGTGACATCACCTGGGAAAGCGGCAGCCTGATCACCGAAGTGCTGCGCCTGATCGTCGAGAAAGGCTATGGCCTGCCCACCGACACCTTGCCCGGCAGCACCGTGAGCCTGGAGGCCGCCCTGGCCAAGGACGATATCCAGGTGATCGGCGAAGAGTGGGCCGGGCGCAGTCCGGCGTGGGTCAAGGCCGAAAGCGAAGGCAAGGTGTTCGGCCTGGGCGACACCGTCAAAGGCGCCACCGAAGGCTGGTGGGTGCCGGAATACGTGATCAAGGGCGACGCCGAACGGGGCATCAAACCCCTGGCCCCGGAGCTTAAATCCGTCGCCGACCTGGCCCGCTACAAGGATGTGTTCCGCGACCCCGAAGACCCGACCCGTGGGCGCTTCCTCAACAGCCCCACCGGCTGGACCTCGGAGATCGTCAACAGCCAGAAACTCAAGGCCTATGGCCTGACCGACAGCTACGTCAACTTCCGCACCGGCTCCGGCGCGGCGCTGGATGCCGAGGTTGCATCCTCGATCCGTCGCGGCAAGCCGGTGCTGTTCTACTACTGGTCGCCGACGCCACTGCTGGGGCGCTTCAAGTTGATCAAACTGGAAGAACCACCGTTCAACGCCGAAGCCTGGAAGACCCTGGCCGACGCCAACAACCCGCACCCCATCGGTACTCGTTCGATGCCAGCGCACCTGGCGATTGGCGTGTCGGCGCCGTTCAAGGCGCAGTACCCGCAACTGGTGACGTTCTTTGAAAAAGTCGACCTGCCGATTGACCTGCTCAACGGCATCCTCGCGCAAATGGCCGAGAAACGTACCGCGCCGCGCCAGGTGGCCGAAGCGTTCCTGAAAGAACAGCCGCAGGTCTGGCAGCAATGGGTGCCGGCGGACGTCGCGGCCAAGGTCAAGGAGAGTCTCTGATGCGCAAGCTCATCGCAGCCACACTGCTGGCACTGTGCGCCGGGCCGCTGCTGGCGGCAGAACCGGCCACCCTGCGCGTCGGCTACCAGAAAAGCTCGGTGAGCATGGTGCTCGCCCGTGAGCATCACCTGTTCGAGCAAGGGTTGCCGGGCACCAAGGTCGAGTGGATCGAATTCCTCGGCGGCCCGCCGCTGATCGAAGCCCTAAATGGCGGCAGCATCGACATCGGCAATATCGGCGACATCCCGCCGATCTTCGCCCAGGCTGCCGGCATCGACATTCGCTACATCGGCGTCGAGCCCAATGACGGGCGCACCGAAGCCATCCTGCTGCCCAAGGACAGCACCGTGCAAAGCGTGGCCGAACTCAAGGGCAAGCGCGTGGCGTTGCTCAAGGGTTCCAGCGCCCACAACCTGTTCCTCAAAAGTTTGCTGCGTGCCGGCTTGCAGTGGAAGGACGTGAACGTGGTGTACCTGTCGCCCTCCGACGGCCGTGCCGCGTTTGAACAAGGCAAGGTCGACGCCTGGGTGGTGTGGGACCCGTACTACTCGGCGGCCGTGGTGGACGGTTCGGCGAAGGTGCTGGGGGATGGCCAGGGGCTGAACCCGGCGGGCAGTTTCTTCATCGCCAGCGGGCCGTTTGCCAAGCAGCACCCGCAGGCGATTGCGGCGATTCTCAAGGTGTTTGCCCAGGCGCAGCGGTTGTCGCTGGACCAGCATGACGAAAGCGTCGCGCTGATGGCCAAGACATTGGGCTTGCAGCCGGCGGTGGTGGAGAGTTACTTCCAGCACCGCTCGCCGACGCCGAGCCGGCCATTGGAAGCGGTGGATATCGCCAACCAGCAACGTACGGCCGACGCGTTTTTTGCCAACGGCCTGATCCCGAAAAAGGTCGATGTGCAGCAGGTTGTGTTCAAGGCCCCTTAACTTGATCCCTGTGGCAAGGGAGCTTGCTGTAGGGAGGGCGCTTGCTGTGGCAGGGGAGCTTGCTTTAGGGAAAGAGCTGTTGTGGCGAGGGAGCTTGCTGTGGCGAGGGAGCTTGCTCCCGCTGGGCTGCGTAGCGGCCCCAAAAAAAGCGGGAGCGCTGCGCACTCCAGCGGGAGCAAGCTCCCTCGCCACAACAAGCTCCCTCTCTACAACAAGCTCCTCACCACAACAAGCTCCTTCACCACAACAAGCTCCCTCCCCACAGCAATCTCCCTCACCCCATAAAAGCATCTTCAGCATCGACCTTCGCAACCCATCAGTGAGCAGACCATGCAACCGATCTACATCGACTTCCTCAACGGCCTGGACATCGACGAACTGGCCCTGACCAACGACGAAATCCTCAACGCCATCGAATCCAGCCTGGCCATCCAGGGCCGCAGCGAGGCGGTGATCGAGCCGCGCATGCACCTGATTCCCGGCGGTGAAATCAACGGCCACTTCAACGTGCTGCGCGGTGTATTGGGCGGCGCAATCGGCTACGCCGGGGTCAAGGTGGTGGGCGACTTTGTCGATAACTACCGCAAGGGCCTGCCCTCGGAACTGGCGATTCTCAACCTGCTGGACCCGGCCACTGGCATCCCCAAGGCCATCCTCGACGCCTCGGCGATCACCGACATGCGCACCGGCGCCGTCACCGCCATCGGTGCCAAATACCTGGCCCGGCCCGACAGCAAAATCCTCGCGCACATCGGTGCCCGTGGCACGGCGTATTGGAACGTGCGGCTGCTGGACCACCTGTTCGACTTCGACGAAATCCGCGTGCACTCGCGCCGCAGTGAAAGCCGCGAAGCCTTCGCCGAACGCCTGCGCCGCGACCTCGGCAAGCCGGTGATTGTCACCGACGACTGGGAGTCCACGGTGCGCGGCGCCGACATCGTGGTGGAAGCTTCACGCCTGGATCAGCCGCAACCGTTGCTGCACACCGAGTGGATCAAGCCCGGTGCCTTCGTCGTGCCCTACGGCACCATGAGCGCGGTGGAACTGTCGTTGACCGATATAATGCACAAGCTGGTGGTGGACGATTGGGGCCAGTGCAAGGGCGGGATGTTCGGCGCATTGCGTGCCCATGTCGACGCCGGAAAACTCAGCGCCGAGACCTTGCATGCCGAGTTGGGGCAGATCGTGGCCGGCTTGAAGACCGGCCGGGAAACCCCCGAGGAAACCATCCTGTTCTGGCACCGTGGCTTGAGCCTCAGCGATATCGCCCTGGGCCACGCACTGCTGGAAAAATCCAGACGCCTGGGGATCGGCCAGCGGTTGCGCTGGGCATGATTCACTTCGATCCCGCCGGTTTGACGGTTGAGGATTTGCTGTCGATTGCCCGCCAAGACGCACCGGCTGACTTCAGCGATGCGGCCCGCCAACGTATCGACGAAGGGCATCGACTGTTGCTGCGTCTGGTGGCTGAAGGCACGCCGATTTACGGGGTGACCACCGGCCTCGGTGCGGCGGTGGATACGCAGGTTGCGCCGGTGCAGGCAAACATTCCTTTGGGGCGTGCGGTGGGCGTTGGCCGCCTGGCCACGCGTGAGGAATTACGCGCGATCACCGCAGCCCGCCTGGCGGGGTTGGCCCAGGGGCGTTCGGGTATTTCGCCGGGTGCGGCGCAGGCGCTGTTGGCGTTACTCAACTGCGGCATGGAGCCCGCGGTGCCGTTGCTCGGCTCGCTGGGCGAGAGCGACCTGGCGCCGTTGGCGCATTTGAGCCTGGCGCTGAACGTGCCATTGACGGGCAAGGATGGCCTGGCGCTGGTGTCGGCCAACTCCGCGAGCATCGGCCTTGGCGCGTTGCTGGTGGCCGAGGCCGAACAGGCATTGCAGGCCATGTTGGCGGGGCTGGCGTTGTCGTGTGAAGGCTATCGGGCCAACCTCAGTCCGTTCCAGCCGTGGGCTTCGCGGTTGCGCCTGGCGCCGGGGCAAAGCGGCCAATCAGCGGCGTTGCTGGAATTGCTGGCGGGCGGCGAATTGGCCGATAACCCGCGCCGGCTACAGGACCCGCTGAGCTTTCGCTGTGCCACGGTGGTTCAAGGCGCGGCACAACAGGCAGTGCAGGCGTTACGCGAGTTGATCGAACTGGAACTGGCCAGCGGCGCGGACAATCCGGCGTTGATCAGCGAAGACGTGTTGGTGCTGGCCACGGCCAATTTCGACAGCACCCATCTCGCGCTGGCGGCCGAAGGCTTGGGCCTGGCGTTGAGCCGCGTGGCGGTGTGCAGCGCCGAGCGGATTGCCAAGTTGCTGTCGCCGGCCTCCAGTGAACTGCCGCGCTTTCTGATCAACCAGCCCGGGCACGTGGGCATGGCCGCCTTGCAGCGCACCGGTTCGGCGTTGGTGGCGGAGATCGGGCACTTGGCCAATCCGATCCCGGCGGTGAGCGTGCCGGTGGCGGATCGCGTGGAAGATTATGCGGGGCAGGCGCTGGCGGTGGTCGAGAAAACCCGGCAACTGGTGCAGCGCGTGGTGTGGCTGGGCAGCATTGAGTTGATCGTGGCGGCGCAGGCGGTAGACCTGCGCGGCAAGGTTCAACTGGGGCAGGGCACCCGGCGTATTCATCAGGCGGTGCGCCGCCAGGTGGCGCACCTGGATCAGGACCGTTCGGGGTCGGTGGATGTGTTGGCGTTAAGTGCATTCATCGAAAACGATGGCTTGAAACCCATTCTCTAAAACTATGAAGATCAACTGTGGGAGCTGGCTTGCCTGCGATAGCGGTGTTGGATTCACCATCGCTATCGCAGGCAAGCCAGCTCCTACAGGTTGATCGCATTTCAGGTCATGGATTTTCGGCGGCCAGGGCAGCAATCACTGCCGGGCGTTCACCGACACGCTGCTGAAACTTCGCCAACGCCGGCCACTGCTGCAAGTCGATATCAAACAACCCCGCCCAGCGCAGCACCACAAACAGGTACGCATCCGCCACTGAGTACTGCGCGCCCAGCAGGTAATCCTGGCGCTCCAGGGTCTGTACCAGAATCGCAAAACGCTTGAACAGCGTGGCCTTGAACAGCGCCTTCACCTCATCGGGAATCGCGTCCTTGAACAACACTCCCAGCCCGCCATGAATCTCGCTGGAGACAAAGTTCAGCCATTCCTGCAAACGCACCCGCTCCCAGCTGCCATTGGCCGGCGCCAGGCCCGCTGCGGGTACCCGGTCGGCCAGGTATTGCAGGATGGCGGCACCTTCGGTCAGTACCTCGCCGTTGTCCAGTTGCAGTGCGGCCACATAGCCCTTGGGATTGATCTGCAGGAAATCATCACCGTCAGCCGTGAGCTTTTTCTGGTTGTCGACGCGAATCAATTCAAACGGCAGGGCCAATTCCCGCAGCGCGATATGGGAGGCGAGGGAACAGGCATTCGGGGAAAAATACAGCTTCATCGGGGCAACTCCGCAGGACAGTTGCCTTCAGTCTCGTGGGCATGGCACCTTGGGTAAAATTAATCTTTCAGAATCCTGCCATAAGGACAGCTACTGCCATGATGAACCTGATGCACTGGCGCCTGCTGGTGGCCGTGGCGGACAACGGCAGCATCACTGCCGCCTCCGAACGAGTGGGCATGACTCAGTCCGCCGCCAGCCAGGCGATGGCGGCCATGGAGGCCAACCTCGGTGCGCAGTTGTTTGTGCGTGAGGCGCGTCAGACCGTGCCTACCGCCCTGGGCCTGCAAGTGATCGAGCAGGCGCGGGTGATGTTGGAAGCGTTGCAGGCGATTCGCACCACCGTGGACGAAGCGCGGCCGATGCTGCGTGGGACGATTCGCATCGCGAGTTTCCCCATGGTGCTGGCGGTGTTCCTGCCGCCGCTGCTGCGTCGGTTCAACCAGCTTTATCCCGGCATCGAGGTCACGGCCCTGGAAGTGACCGACGATGAAGTGAACACCTTGCTCGACGCGAATCTGATCGACCTGGGCGTGGTGCTCAACCCGCCGTCCGAGCGCAATGCCGCCGTGCTGGGGCGCGATAACTGGGTGGCGGTGCTGCCGATGGCCCACGGGTTTTCCCGGCGCCCGGCGCAGGCAACGGTCACGCTGGAAGAGTTGGTGGAGCAACCGTTCGTGCTTGCTACCGGCGGCTGCACCGTCAACGCCCGCAGCCTGGCGCAGGAAGCCGGCCTGGTGCTGCGCGAGGTGCGGGTGGAAGTGCGCGAATGGAACAGCGCTTTCAGCCTGGTGCGTGAAGGCGTGGGAGTGACGCTGGTGCCCGAGATGACCCTGCCGGCCCAGCGCCACGGCTTGCGCATCATGCCCCTGGCGGAGCCGGTGCATCGCGAGTTTGCGTTGGTGACATCACGCCACCAACCGCCCTCCGCAGTGGTTAATGCTTTGTTGCAAATGCTGGCTGACTAGTGGCCTTGCATAGCGCCAACGCCTGTCTATGCTCACCCAGAACCGTTGATGACGCTCGGCATATAAAGCGTTTCGGATAGGTTTCCCCATAAAGGTCTTCGATCAAGATTCAAACCGTGAATGGAATGCGCCCGCGTGGGCGTCGGGAAAATAAAGGGTGATCTGACATGTTCAACCGCCAACACAAATCCGACCTGCTGGAAATCGAACGTTTCTCCTGCGCCCTTACCGAAGCCAAAGCCAAATTGGCCGCCATCAGCCGTTCCATGGCAATGATCGAGTTTGATCGCGACGGCATCGTGCTGGATGCCAATGAAAATTTCTGCAAGACCATGGGCTACCGCGCCGAAGAAATTCGCGGCAAGCATCACCGGATTTTCTGCGAAGAGGCCTACACCCACACCGACGCCTACGCCAAGCTCTGGCGCGACCTGGCGCGGGGCGAGCCCCTCAGTGGCACCTTCATGCGGTTGAACAAGCATGGTCAGGAAGTGTGGCTGGAGGCCAGTTACATGCCGGTAATCGGTGCCGACAACCAGGTGCAAAGCGTGATCAAGGTGGCCTCGGACATCTCGGCGCGGATTCACAGCGAGCATGAAAACCAGAGCCTGATCGACGCCATCGGCCGCTCCATGGCGGTCATTGAATTCACCCCGCAAGGCCAGATCCTGAATGCCAACGACAACTTCCTGAAGACGGTGAAGTATTCCCTCAGTGAAATCGTCGGCCAGCACCACAGTCTGTTTTGTCATCGCGGTGAGACCGATTCGCCGGCCTACAAGGCGTTCTGGGCCTCGCTCAATCGCGGCGAATATCACTCCCACCGCTTTGAGCGCAAAGACAAATTCGGCCAAACGCTGTTCCTGGAAGCCTCCTACAACCCGATCTTCGATGCCAACGGGCGCCTGTACAAAGTGGTGAAGTTCGCCAGTGACATCACCGACCAGGTCACCACCTTGCGCACGGCTGCCGACTCGGCTCACGCCACCTCGGTGCAAAACGACGCCTGCGCCCGCAAGGGTTCGGAAGTGGTGCAGCAGACCGTGCAGATCATCGAAGAAATTTCCCGTGACCTTAACGAAGCGGCCGTGAGCATCGACGCAGTGAGCAAGCAGTCGGACATCATCGGCACCATCGTCCAGACCATCCGCGGCATCGCCGACCAGACCAACCTGCTGGCGCTGAATGCGGCGATCGAAGCGGCCCGGGCGGGCGAGCATGGGCGCGGGTTTGCGGTGGTGGCGGATGAGGTGCGCAGTTTGGCGGCGCGAACCAGCCAGGCGACGATCGAGATTGTGGATGTGGTGCGCAAGAACCACGACCTGTCGATCAGCGCGGTGTCGAGCATGCAATCGAGCCTGAGCCGCACGGGGCTTGGGGTGGAGCTGGCGAATGAGGCGGGGCAGGTGATCCTGGAGATTCAGGAAGGGTCACGGCATGTGGTGGATGCGATCAGTCAGTTCAACTCGACACTGCAATTGCAGTAACACCGCAGATCAAATGTGGAATGAGCTTGTGTGGGAGCGGGCTTGCTCGCGAATGCGGTGTGTCAGTCAGCACATGGATTGACTGACAC